>JACPZV010000290.1 GCA_016195295.1 Acidobacteriota bacterium | reverse complement strand
TTGTCGATCAACCGCTGACAGGAAGACTACTCGATGGGGACCCCGTGCGCTTCCGAGTCACCCGCGAATTGGAACTCGACAAGCTTCTTGCATCCTGGATCTGTCGAGGCCGTGGTGAACTTCGTCGTGTCCACCGACTCCGCCGGCCTTGGCGTGCAGTGGAATGACACGAGCTCTTCCTTGGGCCCTGCGGCACGATCGAACCGATAGAACGTCGTGCACGCCTCGCCGCGCGCCATCTTGGCGCTGTCATGGACGATGAGCACCGGTCCCATGATGAACTCGCCCTTGACCACCACTGGGTCCGGGAAGTTGACGATCGTCCACTGTTTGTCCGACCCCACGTAGTTGTCGCCTCGGGCCGCGAGGCTTCCCGCGCCGACCAACGCGATCAGCAGGAACACGCCGACGATCATTCTTGACCGCATGAGACCCTCCCAACGATGGCGACCGCTTGCCTGTTTCCGAGAGTCCGGCAAGGCGTCGGATCGGCCAGAGAGAACGCAATCGCCATGCCGCGGCTAATCCTTCCAGATCTCGATTCTCGCGTTTGGATTCCTGAAGACTTTGATCCACTCCGCCGCGCACGCCTTGTGATACTCGGTGCCCACCCTTAAGAGAGGTTGGAGGCACGCTTCGCCTTCCACGACGGAGACCGCACACCCCGATTCAAGGCACGGATCGTTCTGCGCCGCGCATTCCTCGGTGTAGCGCTCCTCAATGACGGCGCAGGCCTTGAGGAATGGCTGCCTGAATCCGGGATTCAACAAGCTCGCCAATTCATCTTTGGATAGGCGACCTTCGGCGGCGGCCGTCATGAGATCTTCGAGCGAGCCGACGAACTGATCGACCATGACCAGCCTCCTCTCTTCGGGGCGCGCCAACTGCCGAAAACCCGGCACAGCCGTCGAACTATCAGTGAAGAGCGCAACAGTCATGCCGGGACACAAACTTGCAAAGCGCTCGGGATGTGTCCATGCCGCCGCAGGAGCGGATCGTGTACGGCCCCGTGCGGTCGCGCCGACTTGGTCGGTCGCTTGGGATCAACCTGCTGCCGGCCGGGACGAAGGTGTGCAACATGAATTGCGTGTACTGCCAGTATGGGTGGACGCGCGGAGCCACGAGATATCGCGCCCACGGCACTGGTTGGCCGACGGCGCAAGCCGTCGCAACCGCCGTCGCCGGACGGCTGACGCGCGCGGCGGAGACAAATGAGCTGATCGACCGCATCACAGTCGCTGGCCACGGCGAGCCGACGCTGCATCCCGAATTCGAAGACGTCAGTACGCGTTTGCGCGAGGTCCGCGATCGTCTCGCGCCGGGCATCCCGATTGCGATTCTCTCCAACTCGACGACGGCTGGATGGTCGGCCGTGCGGCGCGGCCTGGCGGTCTATGACGAGCGGTACATGAAGCTCGATGCGGGCGATCCGATCACGTACGCGCGTATTAACGGGGCCGGACCGTCGGTCACGAGGATCGTCGACGGCTTGCAGGGGTTGCCGCCGATCATCATCCAGTCGATGTTCGTCACCGAGGAGACGCATCAAGTCGACAATTCAACCGAAGGTCCGGTGACGGAATGGCTGAAGGTCCTCGAACTGGTCCACGCGGTGGCGGTCCATATCTACACGCTCGACCGTGCGCCCGCGCTGGAGTCCCTGAGGCCGGTGCCGCGACGCCGACTGCGAGAAATCGCGGAGCACGTGCGCGCCGCCGGGATCCCGGCCGAGGTGTTCGCGGCGCGAGGATCGTTTCGGGCGTGACCAAGCCAATGACGCCTATTCCAATTCGACACGATCGACGTCGAAGCTCACATAGTGCGTCGCCTCTTGCCCACGCACACGCTTCCAGTTTTCAACGCAATGGTTCGACCTGCTCGTCGCCGGTCGGGGTCACGTAAAGGCTCCGTCACGGCGGCCTGATCAGCGAATGGCAGCGCCGATGGCTGCGGCCGCAAGCGCGAGCGCTGCCGTGCAGATCATGACGAGCCGGAACGCCGACACAAACGCCTCCTCGATCGCGTCTCGAACGGCCGCCCGCTGTCGGGTGTCGATGGACACCGCGGTCAGTTCCGCACCGGCCATCTTGGGAAGCTCGCGCTCGATCGCCGTCCGCGCCGACAACGTCTGCGCGAGTCGGTCGACCCGCGGCCTGGCCCGCGCGTCGAAGGCGCGGACCAGCACGACGCCGAAGAAGGCAATCGCCAACAAGAATCAGCGCGCCCAGGAACAACGCGTAGGCCTCGATCACCCACTGGACGTCGGCCATCGTCGCGTGAAGGTCCGCCTGGAGTACCGGCAACGCGACGTTGACAACCGTGGCGTCGACGAACGTCAGGCTTGACCCAATGATCGTCGCGGCCAGCGTCCAGCGGCGTGGTGACAACTCGAACCTCTCTCCTTCCAGTCACCCTTCATCTGCCCACCGTGGAGCCGGCACTCGTGGGGGAACTTCAGGCTGCAATCCGCGACCGGCTTGCGCAACCCTGGGTCCATCAATTCATGGATGTCGAGCTTCATCTCCTCTCGAGAGTAGGCGGCCACATCGAGGATTCCGGTGTCCATGCGGATTGCGTCCTCCGGGCAGACCTCCACACAGTATCCGCAATAGACGCAGACCCCCAGGTCGATGTCGAAGCGGACCGGGTACTTCTCCACGTTGGGATCGGGGTGCTCGCCAGCCACAATGGTGATGCACTTCGCCGGGCAGACCGTCTCGCAGAGCATGCACCCCACGCAGCGGGGGGTCCCCTCGTCCCGGACGGTGAGACGGTGGCGGCTCCGGAATCGCGTGGCGAGCGGCCTGGGCTCCTCGGGGTACTGGAAGGTGACAGAGGCTCTGAGATGCTTGAGCAGTCCCAGGCGGTGCGCCGTGTGTAGAAAAAGGTTCCGGAAAAAATGTCCGGAGGTGACCTTGAGGCCGCTGACGATCTGCGGAATATAGAGCTCTTCCCAAAAAGTCAGTTCCCGCCTTCGAAGCACTTTTACCGCCATTAGGATCTACTCCCGAAAAAGGTCAACACTGCGGCTGTCACCAGCGCGTTGACGACCGAGATCGGAAACAGTCCCAACCAACCCAACCGCATCAGCTGATCGTAACGGAAGCGTGGCAGCGTCCAGCGGATCTGCATGAACAACAAGCAAAAGGCCACGACCTTGATCGAAAAGCTGGCAACCCCGAGGAGAAGATAAGACCAGGAGGAGACGGGGAGCGTCCCACCCCAGGGAAGGTGAAAGCCGTCCGGCATAAGATAGGGTACTTGCCACCCGCCGAAAAACAGTGTCGTCGCCAGGCAGGCGACCATGATGGTTTCCAGGAAATCAGCGAGAAAGAACATCCCGAATTTCATTCCGCTGTACTCCACGAAATACCCGATGATTTCCGATTCCCCCTCCGGCATGTCGAAAGGAATCCTCTTGGTTTCAGCCAACGCTGCCGTCACGAAAACAAAAAACGCGACGGGCTGAACAACGATGCCCCAAAGCGGAATCCAACCGCCCAAGGTCTTCCCCTGGCCCCGCACTATCTCCTGCATGTCCATCGTCCCGTAGATCATGACGACGCCGATGATAGCGATGCCAAAGGCTATCTCGTAGGAGATCATCTGCGCAGTAGCCCGCAGTCCACCAAGCAGTGCGTAGTTATTATCGGAGGCAAATCCGGCTTGCGGCAAAGGCGACGAGCGCGAAGAAGACCGAGAAGAACGGGGCCAGCGTGTGGAGAACCCTGTCCGCGCCGGCTGGGACGATATCCTCCTTGGTGAACATCTTGACGGCGTCGGCAAGAGGATGGAACAGCCCCATCAACCGTAAGCCCAGAATGCTGGCGCGGTTTGCGCCAATTCTGTCCTGGATGATGGCCGACTGCTTGCGCTCTAACCAGGTGTTGAGCCCCGCGAGGTTCAAGACCCCGAAGAACATGATGCCCACCAGGAGCAGCTTGATCGCCACGTCTACCATCATGGCACGGTGGTCCCTGGTGCGAAGGCGGGCAGATCCAACTTGGCTCCCTGAAATCCGATCTTCTCGTAGCTCAAGCCCGCGAAGGGAGTGAAGGCCCCAGCCAGCCCAAGGAAGATCTCCCTGGGATTTTTCCAAGGCAGTGGATGATTGAGTTGCCGCGCGATTTCCAGCAGAATATTCCAGTCTTCCCGGGAATCCGACAGAGGCGGGAAAGCGCGACCAACGCGCTGGACTCGACCGTGGCAGTTCACAAAGGTCCCGTCCTTTTCCACATAAGCTGCCGTCGGCAGTGCCCAGTGCGACGAGGAGGCCGTCTGATTCCCGTTGGTTCCTGAGAAGACGAAGAGACCAAGCTTGCGCGAAAGCTCCTGGAGCTTTTCCTCCCCGAACAACTTCGCGAGGTCGTACCCAAAGACCCACAACGCCTCGATCTGTCCTTGAAGAGCCGCATCGAGGATGCCGGCGGCATCCTGCGCACCCGGGCCAGCCAGGCCCAGCAAGCGCGCTCCAAGCGTGTTGGGATTCTTATCGGCCTTGATGAGGAAGTCATCGCTGTAGCCTGGCGGCGTCGGAACAGAGGCCGTCACGCGAGCGCCCAGAGCGCCCTGGAAGAGATCGCGGATCAGGAAGAGTTCCTCATTAGTCAGCTTTGAGGAGGCGATCACACCGAGCCGGGAGCCGGTGCCGTTCTGGTGGAATTTTGCCAGTGCCGCTGTGATAGCTGCGACGGCCTGTTCCCAGGTGGAGTCAACGCCTCGATGGCGCACCTTTTTCAGGCGTCCGTGGTCCATCCAACCAAAGCCAAAGCGTCCCTCGTCACACATCCACCATTGGTTGACATCCTCGTTGTAGCGCGGCTTCAGGCGCAGGACTCGTGCGCCGTCGTTCAGATGGGGCCTGTTGAGAACGTAGTGGACATCAATATTGCAGCCCTGAGCGCAGCCGCTGCACACTGATGGGGCGCTCGAGAGGTACCAGACCCTGGCCTTGAAACGAAAATCCTGTTCGGTGAGCGCTCCGACAGGACAGACGTCTATGACATTGCCGGAGTATGGATTGTCGAGCCGCTGACCAGGATAGAGTCCCAACTCGGCTCGGTCCCCTCGGTTGAAAATGCCGAACTCCCCCGTCTTCGAGATCTCGTCCGTAAAGCGCACACAGCGCGAACACAGGATGCAGCGTTCCTGGTCCAGCATCACGTGTGGACCGATGGCCACCGCTTTCTTCTTCTTGACCTTCTGCTCCCGAAACCTCGGGTCGTAGAGCCCGAAGTTCATGTAGAAATTCTGAAGCTCGCACTCTCCCGACTGGTCACAGACCGGGCAGTCGAGCGGATGGTTGGCCAGGAGGAATTCCAACACCGCCCGCCGGCCATCTTCCGCCTTGGCGTTCTTGGTGTGCACCACCATGCCTTCGATCACAGGCGTATTGCAGGCGATCTGGAGCTTCGGATTCTTCTCCACGTCCACAAGGCAGATACGGCAGTTTCCCGCGATGGAAAGCCCTGGGT
>JACPZV010000256.1 GCA_016195295.1 Acidobacteriota bacterium | reverse complement strand
CCTCGAGATGTTCGCGTACCCGTCGGGCTACGCGCACGTCGGCCACGTCCGCAACTACATCATCGGCGACGTGGTGGCGCGCACCAAGCGCATGTGCGGCTTCAACGTCCTCCACCCGTTCGGATGGGACGCGTTCGGTCTGCCCGCGGAAAACGCCGCGCTCAAAACGGGCACGCACCCGGAGACGTCGACGCTCGACAACATCGCCCACATGAAAGGGCAGTTACAGCGCCTCGGCATCAGCTACGCCTGGCAGCGCGAGATCGCGACGTGCCTGCCCGAGTACTACAAGTTCAACCAGTGGATCTTCCTGAAGATGTTCGAGCGCGGCCTCGCGTACCGCAAGCGCTCGACGGTCAACTGGTGCCCGAGCTGCCAAACGGTGCTCGCCAACGAGCAGGTGATCGACGGCGCGTGCTGGCGCTGCGGAACCATCGTCGAACAGCGCGACCTCGAACAGTGGTTCTTCCGCATCACGCAGTACGCCGACGAATTGCTCACGGGCCTGGAGACTTTGACCGACTGGCCCGAGAAGGTCGTCGTCATGCAGCGCAACTGGATCGGCCGCTCGGACGGCGCGCGCATCAAGTTCCCGGTGGCGGGCGCGACTGAATCGCTCCGGGGGGCAGGGGCCCCCGGATTGGACATTGAGATTTTTACGACAAGGATCGACACGATCTACGGCGCGACGTTCGTCCTGCTTGCGCCCGAGCACGCCCTGGTCGAGACGTTTGCGGCCGAAAGTCCCGATCCGGCGGCATTCCGCGCACGCAACGCGAAGTTCCGCGCGCTGGATCGCGAGGCGAGGCTGACGGGCGCCATCGAGAAAGAGGGCTTCGATACCGGGCGCAAGGCGATTAATCCATTCACCGGCCAAGAAGTCCCGATCTGGATTGCGAACTTCGTCCTCGCCGAATACGGCACGGGCGCGATCATGGCCGTGCCCGCGCACGACCAGCGCGACTTCGAATTCGCCCGTAAGTACGACCTGCCCATCCGCATCGTCGTGCAGAGTGGGGGACGGGAGTCGCAGAATCCGTCCAGCCGACTCCCGTCCCCCTCCGATCTCACGGCCGCGACGACGAACTACGGGCGACTTGTCGATTCAGGGCCGTGGGACGGGCAGGAAGCGCCCGCGGTCGTCACGAAGATGATCGCGGACGCGGAGAAGCGAGGCGTCGGCGCCGGCGAGATTCAGTACCGGCTCAAAGACTGGGGCATCTCGCGCCAGCGCTACTGGGGCACGCCGATTCCCGTCATCCACTGCGAGAAGGACGGCGTGGTCGCGGTGCCGTACGGCGATCTGCCCGTGAAACTGCCGAAGGTCACCACGTTCACCGGCCGCGGCGATTCGCCACTGGCGCAGGTGCCCGAGTGGGTGAACGTGAAGTGCCCGAAGTGCGGCGGCCCCGCGCGGCGCGAGACCGACACGATGGACACCTTCGTCGACTCGTCGTGGTACTTCCTGCGCTTCTGCGATCCGAGGAACACCGAGCTCCCGTTCGATCCGAAGGACGCGGCGTACTGGATGACGGTGGACTTCTACAGCGGCGGCGTCGAGCACGCGATTCTTCACCTCTTGTACTCGCGCTTCTTCACGCGCGTGCTGCGGGATGTTGGGTTAGTGACGTTCGACGAGCCCTTCAAGCGTCTGCTGACGCAAGGCATGGTGCTCAAGAACGGCGCCGTGATGTCGAAGTCGAAGGGGAACGTCGTCGATCCGGACGACATGCGCCAGAAGTACGGCGCCGACGCGCTGCGGCTGTACGTGATATTCGTCGCGCCGCCGGAAAAAGAAGTGGAGTGGAGCGACGCCGGGCTCGAAGGCAGCTTCCGCTTCCTGGTCAGGGTGTGGCGGATTGTGGATCATTGGGCCGAGATAGTAGGCGGGAAGGACGGGAGGGGCGAGAAGGGTGAGGAGACGATCGGGGTGGATCTCACGGACGCCGAACGCGGCCTGCGGCGCAAGACCCACGATACGATCCGCCGCGTCACTGTCGACATCGAAGAGCGCATGCACCTCAACACGGCAGTCTCGTCGCTGATGGAGCTCGTCAACAAGCTCTACGCCTTCAGCGACGGGACGGCGCACGGCCAGCCGACGCACGGCGCCGCGGCGACCGGGCGCTCAGTGCGCTCGCTCAGTGCTATCCGCCCGCAGACGCTGGCCGTCGTCCGTGAAGCGCTCGACGCGCTCGTCGTCATGATCTCGCCGTTTGCGCCGCACACCGCCGAAGAGCTGTGGAGCAAGCTCGGCCACGCCGGCGGCCTGATGAAGGTCACGTGGCCGTCGTTCGATGCCGAGGTCGCGAAGGCCGACGAAGTGGTCGTGCCCGTGCAGATCAACGGCAAAGTCCGGGCGCGCGTGACGACGCCGGCCGACATCACGGAAGATCAGCTGCGCGAGCTGGCGCTGGCCGATCCCGGCGTGAAGGCGCATACGACCGGGAAGACGATTCGCAAGGTCGTCGTCGCGAAGGGACCGCTCGTCAGTGTGGTGGTCTCGTGAACGAGACGAAGCTCGCCACCACGGAGGACACGGAGGACACAGAGGTGGGATCTCGCAAACGAATTCTCCTCCGTGTCCTCAGTGTCCTCTGTGGTGGAGTTCTTCTGTCATCGTGTGGGTACTCGCTCGCGGGCCGCGGCACGTTCCTTCCAACGTATATCAAGACGGTCGGCGTGCCGACGTTCACCAACCGGACGACGATTTTCAACCTCGAGACGATGCTCACCCAGAAAGTCCGGGCGGAATTCATCGGCCGCGGCAAGTATCAGATCCTGCCGCAGGCGACCGGCGTGGACGCGTTGCTGACGGGCGAAGTGACCGCCGTGTCGATCGTGCCGTCGAGTTTTGGCCCCACGCAGCTTGCCTCGCGCTACGCGCTCACGATGATCGCGCGGATCGAGCTGCGCGATATGCGCGAGAACAAAGTGCTGTGGGAGAACCCCGCCGTGTCGTTCCGCCAGGAGTACGAGGCGACCAGCGGTCGCAACGCCGTCGACGCCGCGGCGTTCTTCCAGCAGGACACGAACGCGCTGGACCGCATGAGCTCGGAGTTCGCGCGGACGATCGTCAGCGCGATTCTGGAGGCGTTTTGAGCGAAGTACGAACGAGTGCCACGAAAACACGAAAACACGAAGACGATGATGATGTGACGTTGTCCTTCTCACATCTCTTTTTCGTGCCCTCGTGGCTTCGTGGCCAACCGTCAGTATGCCAGTCCTAGCCGCTGGCGCCGTTCGCAAGCAGATCCAGTCCGGGAACACGGACCCGCTCTACCTTCTCTTGGGCGAAGACGAGGTCGAGAAACTGGCGCTCGCTTCGGAGTTCGCCGAGTTGGTCGACGAAGGCCTGCGCGCCTTCAACGTCGAGCGCATTCACGCGGGCGATTTGACCACGGGCGACAAGCTCCTCGACGGCGTCGCGTCGATCGTCGCCTCGGTCAAGACGCTCCCGTTGATGGCGCCGCGCCGCGTGGTCAGCGTCCTAGAGGCCGAAGCGCTGCTCGCGCCCAAGCGCGAGAGCGACGCCGCGACACGCGCGCTCGAACAGCTCGAAGCGCTGCTCAAGACGCCCGAGCCGCAGACGACGCTGGTGTTCGTCGCGACGGCGGTCGACAAACGCGGCCGGATGTTCAAGCTGCTGCAGAGGCAGGCGACGATCGTCGATTGCGGGTCTCCCGAGGATCTGGCCGCGGCGGAGCGCTGGGTACGCGCCAAAGTGGCCGCCGCCGGCGTCGAGATCGATCCCGCCGCCGCGCGCGCGCTGAGCGTGCGCGCGGGCTTTCCCGAACGCGCACGCAACGACGGCGAGACCGGCGACGTGAGTCGGCTGCGGGGCGAGGTCGATCGTCTGCTGCTCTATGCGCTCGGACAGAAGAAGATCACGGTGGAGGATGCTCGGGCGATCGCCGGGCCGGCCGCGCTGCAGGATCAGTGGGCGATGACCAACGCCATCGAGCGCGGTCAGACCGGCGACGCGTTGCGACAGTTGGCGCTGATGTTGGACGCGGGGTCGCCGCCCGAGTTGATCCTCGGTCAGATCGGCTGGTTGGTGCGGACGAAGTTCGCGGCGCTGGCGCCGGCGGTGCTGCGCCCGGCGGTCGAGTCGCTCTTCCGGACCGACCTGGATCTCAAGCGCTCCGCCGGCGATCCGCGCGTCCTGCTGGAGCGCCTCGTCGTCGAATTGTGCGCGGGAAGCCGCTCGGCTAAAGCCTCGCGCTACGGTTAGGCGGGAGTCGCGAATCGTAGCGCGAGGCTTCAGCCGAGCGTCAGGCGTGGGCGGTGAGGCGCCTGGCGAGCCGCGACTTGTAGCGGCCGGCCGCGTTGCGGTGAATAACCCCTTTGCTCGCCATCCGATCGATGAGCGAGATCGTCTGCCGCAGCGCCGTCTTGGCGGCGGCCAAATCGCTGCTGGCGACCGCAGCACGCGCGCTCTTGAGCGCGCTCCGCAGCCGCGCGCGGAACTGGCGGTTGTGCTCGCGGTTCTTTAGACTCTGTCGATGCGCTTTGAGCGCGGATGCGTGCGTAGCCACCTAATCGTTCACCTCCGGAACTTCTCATCGTAGCATAGCGCGCCGAACAATGGCCATTTCCGTCGACCACTTCACGCGTATGTACTCCACGGCCAGCGGCAGCTTCACGGCCGTCGACGATCTCTCGTTCGAAGTCCGACGAGCCGCACCTGTTCGAGTACCTGACGGTCGAAGAGCACCTGCGCCTCGTCTCGCGGCTCTACACGGTGGACGATTTCGATCGGCGCGCCCGCGCGCTGCTCGAAGAGCTCGAACTGACCGGGAAGGAGAAGGCGCTGCCCGGCGAGCTGTCGCGCGGGATGCGGCAGAAAGTCGTGATCGCGTGCGGGCTCGTGCGGAACGCGACGACGCTTCTCTTCGACGAACCGCTGACGGGCCTCGACCCCATCGGCATCCGGCGGATGCGCGCGACCATCGTCTCGAGGGCCCGCGAAGGCGCGGCGATTCTGCTGTCGTCGCACCTGCTGCACTTGGTGCAGGAAGTGTGCTCGCGCGTCATCATCATGGACCGCGGAAAGAAGATCGCCGACGGGACGTTCGACGAGCTGGCCAGCCGAGCGGATTTGGCGACCGCCGGGTCGAATCTCGAACAGATCTTTCTGCGCGTCACCGGCCACGACTAATGCTCTCCGCCTCTCTTTACATCATCGCGTGTAGCGCGCGAAACAGATTCCGCGTGCGCCTCCGCCGCCTGCGCGAGCCGCGGTATCTGCTCGGCGCGATCGCGGGCATCGCGTACTTCTACTTCACGGTGTTCGCGCGGCTTCGCGGCGCGCGCGCGGGCAACGCGCGAATTCAGCGCAGTGGAAGGCCGGCGCCGCCCGTCTCGCCGCAAGCGCTGCTCGCCGCCGGCGGAGTCTCGGCCGTCAGCGTGGCGCTGCTGGCGCTGGCCGTGCTCGCGTGGATTGTGCCCGCCACGAGCTCGCTGCTGGAGTTTTCCGAAGCGGAGGTGCAGTTTCTGTTTCCGGCGCCCGTCACGCGACGCGAGCTGCTCGTGCACCGCATGTTGCGGTCGCAGGTGGCGTTGCTGTTTGCCGCGATCATTTCGTCGCTGTTCGTGCCGACCTCACTCATCGCGCCGCGCGTCCGGATCGCGGCCGGCATGTGGGTGCTGTTCGTGACGATCCGTCTGTACTTCGCGGGCGTGACGCTCGCGCGATCGAAGCTGACCGGATCGCCGACCGCGGCGCGTCGCGTCGCGTGGGCGCCGCTGGCCGTGATCGTCGTCGCGCTTGGCATCGTCGGCGCGGCGCTGG
>JACPZV010000255.1 GCA_016195295.1 Acidobacteriota bacterium | reverse complement strand
GGCTTCGTCGCGGCGGCCGGGCGCCCGATCGTCACGAACCTGCTCGGACTGCCGGAGTCCACCGCGCAGATTTTCGTGATGGGATTCTTGCGGCGCGACTACGGCGCCGCCGGGTTGTTTCAACTGGCGCACAACGGCCAGTTGACGGGCGTGCAGGCGGTCGTCGCGCTCACGGTGATGACGCTCTTCGTTCCGTGCGTCGCGAATTTCCTGATGATGGTCCGCGAGCGCGGGTTGAAAACCGGACTCGCGATTCTCGGCGTCATCACGCCGGTCGCCATTCTGACGGGAGCGGGGTTGAACTATGTCCTCCGTGCGCTTGGTGTTCAGTTCTGACGCCGGGTCCAGAAGGACCCGGCCTACAGACCCTCCCGACGACGGGGACCGGCGGGTCCGAAAGAACCCGCCCTACACCTGGCCGGCGCCGGACCCGCCGGCGCGAACGCTCGCGTCGCTGCCGGAGGGCGCTCGCGGCTCGATCGCCGAAGTGCGGGCGCACGCGGAAGGCCGCGCGGACCGTCTGCTGGCGCTCGGCGTCACGCCGGGCGCGTCCGTCACGGTGCTGCAAACGTTCCCGGGCGTCGTCTTTCTGTGCGATCAGACCGAGCTGGCGGTCGAGCGCAATGTCGCCGACGCCATTCTCGTCCGCGTTGGGGAGACTCGACCATGACTCCTTCATTACGGCTCGTCTTCTGGGAAACCACCAAAGCGTGCAACTTGACCTGCCGCCATTGCCGCGCCGTCCCGCAGCGCGCGATCGGACCGAGAGAGCTGACGATGAGCCGCGCGATGGATCTCATCGATCAGATCGCCGAGGTCGCCAGGCCGGTGATGGTGCTGTCGGGCGGCGAGCCGTTGTTCCGTCCCGATCTCTTCGACATCGGCGAGTACGGCGTGCAGAGCGGTTTCCGCATGGCGCTTGCCACCAACGGCACGCTGGTCACCGGGCGTGTCGCCGCAAGGATCGCCGACGCGGGCTTCTCACGCGTCGCAATCAGCGTCGATGGCGCGCAGGCGGAGACGCACGACCGATTCCGCGGCGTGCCCGGATCGCACCGGCTGGCGCTGCGCGGACTTCGCAACCTGCGCGACGACGGCGTGTCGGTGCAAATCAACTCGACGATCGCCAAACACAACGTGGCCGAGCTTCCTTCGCTGCTCGACCTCGCGCTCGAGATCGGCGCCGACGCGCTGCACCTGTTCATGCTCGTGCCGGTCGGCTGCGGCCTCGAGATCGCGCCGACCGACATGCTGCCGGCCGACGAATACGAGCGCGTGGGGGGGGGGGGGGGGGGGGGGGGGGGGGGGGGGGGGGGGGGGAGGGAAATGGGCCACGGTCAGCATCTGTCCGCGATGACGCGCGGCTGTCTCGCCGGGACGAGCGTCTGCTTCATCTCCAACGAAGGCGCGGTGTATCCGTGCGGGTACCTGCCGGTCAGCGCGGGCGACACGCGCGTGCAGCGCTTCGCCGATATCTGGAACGCGTCGGAAGTGTTCCGGTTGTTGCGCGATCCGGCCGCGTACGAAGGGAAGTGCGGCGAGTGCCGCTACGAGGCCATCTGCGGAGGCTGCCGCGCTCGCGCGTATGCGGCGACCGGCTCCTTCCTCGCCGAGGAGCCGTTCTGCACCTATCGTCCCGATCTCGATCGCGGAGTCATCACACTCCAGGAGGCCCGTCATGATTCGCAAATTCATTAGCGGCGTCTTGGCGGTCGCCACGTCGGCGATGCTCGCCGGACAGACACCATCTCGCTACGATCGCGCAGCGGAGCAGAGGATTACAGGAACCATCAAAGCCGTTGCCAGCTATCCGGCCGCTGACGGCGGCGTCGGCGTGCACTTGGATCTGACGACCGCGGACGGCTTCGTCAGCGTGCACCTCGGTCCGGCGATGTACATCGGGCAAAACAACTTCTGGTTCTTCGCCGACGATAACGTGGAGATCATCGGCACGCGCGTGGAGACCAACGGTAACGTGGCCGTGTGGGCGAAGGCGATCCGGAAAGGAAGCGACATCCTCGTCCTGCGGTTGGCCGACGGAACGCCGAAGTGGACGCCGGCCGACGAAGGGATCGATGGATGCGGCGTGAATCACCTGCCGCTGCAACGCGGAACGGAGCGGTGAGGACTATGTCGCGAGCGTGACGCGCAGCTCCAGGTTCCCGTCGCCTGACGGAAACACGCGACGACGGGCCGTCAAGCCCGCAGGGTTGCTGCGGAGCGCCTGCTGACTTTGGCCGGGAACGCGGGCCTTTCGCCAGACAGAGTCACCGCGCGACATGGCGCGATTCATGCTCGATCCGCGGTCAGGCGTACGTCTGCAATCCGGCACGCATCCCCGAGAGTTCGCCATGTTGATCACTGAAACGCCCATGACCGAGTGGATCCGTCTGGTACGAGCCGAATACGACGAGATGCCCGGTCTGGTCCTCACGTGTCCTCAAGTCCGCCGCATGTGGGGAGTCGACGAGACTGTCTGCCACACGGTGTTGACGGAACTCGTCAGGTCCGGATTTCTCGCGCGCCGTCCCAACGGGTCGTACGGCCGACCAACCGATCTGCGCGTCGCGAGGGCGTCATGAAAATCATGAACGTGCTCGGTCGTGACGGCACATCAGTTGCGGGGTTGATCGGCTGGAGCCCTGTACGTGCCGGTTTTCCGGCAGGAGGTCACCATGAGACCCGGTTTGCTGCTTTCGACGGCGCTCCTCGCGATCGTTGCGGTGTCGTGCGGCTCGCTCCAGCCGGTCGCCGTGCATACTGGCGATCAATGCTTCAGATGTCGGCGCACCATCACCGAGCCGAAGCTGGCGGGCGAGATCATCGATGGGACCTTCGTATCGAAATTCCGGACGACCGGCTGCATGGCCACCTACCTGGCCGATCATCCGGCGGAATCGGGGACCGTGTTCGTCACCGATTACGCGAGCGGCAGGATGATGCGTCCCGACGCGGCGTTCTTTGTCCCGATCCTGCTGAATCGGGATACCGGCGAGCGGGACTATCGCGCCTATCAGTCGCGAACCGACGCCGACGCCGCGGCGTTCGAGGCGCACAGCGTGCCGGTCGCCTGGCGCGCCGTGCTCGTCGCAGCGAAGGCACTGCCATCGGCGTGACCCGAGGATTGCGGCGGTCGCTGCGGTCGACGAACAGTGCTGATGCATCAGGCCTTCAGGCCCGCCAGTTTCTTCGTTCGACGAACATCTGCGGTTCGAGCGGCCGCCCCGTCGGATAGGCGGCCGCTTCGCGTCGCGCCGACCAGAGCAGCACCGGCCCGACGATGGAATCGACGAAGCCCGATAACCCTCCGATCTCGCGTTCGATCGCCTTGCGCAGCTGGCGGATGCGCGCGCTCACCGGCTCGTTGGACGCGCGCAAGTACCTCTCCATGGCCCACAGCGCGGCGCCGTAGCCGCGTTCGAGCTTCACCGCGTCGTTCGCGATCCGCGTCCGCACCCGGACGTCGCGATCGGCGCGATATCGCTTCCATCCGTCGAACATCGTGCGCATCATCCGAAACAGGCTCGGGCCGTTCACCTCGAAATCGCGACGGAACGCCCAGTCGAGCCACCGCTGCGAGTCGTCGCGCGTGATGTGCGGGTGCCGGAAGTTGAACTTGTACTGACCGTGCGTGTCGGCGATGTCGACGTCGTCGAGCAGCCGGCCCTCGGCGTCCATTTGGGCGTGAAGCGGCGTCCCCGGCATCGGCGTGTACAGCATGAACTGATGGCAATCCGCGTCGTGCGCCACCGCGTGCTCGACCTCTTCACCGAGGTTGTCCGGGGTGTGATGCTCCATGCCGATGATCGTCGAGCCGTGTACGCGGATGCCGTGCGACTGCAGCTCGCGCGTCAGCGCAATCGTATCGGCGCCCTTCAGCTTCACGTAGCTGCTGCCGGGCGACTCGAACCCCATCCACACCCACGTGACCCCCAACTCGACGAGCTGGCGCATCTCGTACTGCCGGATCGCGTTTGCGGACGAGAAAACAAACATCGACCAGGCCTTCCCATGGTTCCTGATCTCGTCGAGCAGCTCCAGGGCGCGACGTTTGTACAGCAGGAAGTTCTCGTCCATCATGAAGAAGGTGCGGACGCTCAGACGCCGCTCGGCGTCGCACATGATGTCGAAGAGCTGCTGACCGGTGTCGAAGAAGTTGACAAACCTTCCCTTGCCGCCGAAAAACGACGACGTCGTGCAGAAGCTGCAGCCCATCGGACAGCCGACCGACGGGATGATCGTCGCCGCCGGATCGCCGCCACCGCGCGGCGCCCTCAGTCCCATCACACGGAATCCAAACGACGATCGGATCGCGGGATGGACGATCGGTCGGTCCACGGGCTCGCCGACGAACTCGCGGAGCCAGCGGATGCCTTCGCCCTTGACGACGTAATCGGCGTCGAGCATCCGGTCCAGCCCGGGAATCGCCGTCACGTGTCCCCCGACGACGATCGTCGACGCGGGTGAGTGCTGCCGGACCAAGCGGCACATCTCCCGGACTTTTCCCACGTTGACGACGATCCCGGAGATGCCGACGATGTCGTAACGATGCGAGGCGAGCTCCGCGACGAACCGCTCGCGCGTCGGGAAGTCGAGCACGGTCGAGGGCGCGGCGATATTCGCTTGGATCAGCATGATGCCCCACGACCGATGGTGCATGCGGAGCGAGAACGGTCCCTGCGCCCGCGTCACCTGATTGTGATAGAGCTCGCTCGGATTGATCGCGCGGCTGCCGAACTCATCGTCCTGCGCGAACGGACCGAAGACCGACGTGAGCAGCACGCGCGGAGCACGCATCGGCGTCGTGCACCAGCGAGCCGGCACCGGATTCCTGTCGGCGGCGGGCGCGGAAGGCTGGAATTGGAACAAACGTGTCCGGTCCGTCATGTGGGACAGCTGCTAAGAAGCGGGCCGCTGCGCACAGGCGCAGCGGCCCCGAACGGCGACGAGCGCGCTAGAGAATGGGCCCGGATTAGCGACAGGACAACGCGCAGCAACCGCGGTGCCAGCCGTCCGCGCACGATCACTCAGATCTTCGGCACCTGATGAGCCTTCGCTTTCCGGAAGTCCGGCAGACGCGCCGACATTCCGTCAGTTTCTCGCCTTCATCTGCGGTGCATTGCGACAACTGATTCGCATTCGAGGATTGCGGTTCGGATCGGATCTTGCGGGTGGTGATAGCAGTTCTGTGACATCGAATGCGTATCCTCGTTGTCGAAGATGAACGGCGGATGGCGGCATTCATCAGCCGGGCGCTCACCGAGGAAGCCTGCGCGGTTGACGTGGCGCCCGACGGCCGCGCAGGCCTCGAGCTCGCCCGCGCCTACGACTACGACGCGATCGTCCTCGACCTGATGCTGCCATACGTCGACGGCCTCTCGCTGTGCAAGCAGTTGCGGGCCGCCGGCAAGAAAACGCCGGTGCTCGTCGTCTCGGCCCGCGACATGGTGGCGGATCGCGTCTGTGGGCTGGATGCGGGCGCCGACGACTACCTGACCAAACCCTTCGCGATCGAGGAGCTGCTCGCGCGACTTCGCGCGCTCGGACGACGCCAGGACGGCGCGCCGGCCGTGCTGCGCGTCGGCGACTTGCAGCTCGATCCGGCGACGAGAACGGCGCGGCGCGCCGCGCGCGCGATCGCGCTCACCAGTCGGGAATATGCGCTGCTCGAGTACCTCATGCGGCGTTCCGGCACGATTGTGACGCGCACGATGATCGCGGAGCACGTGTGGGACTGTACGTTCGACTACGGCAGCAACGTCGTCGACGTCTACGTGAAGCATCTGCGCGACAAGATCGACCAGCCCGGCACACCGACGTTCATTCAGGCGGTCAGAGGCGCCGGCTATGTTCTCCGCGATCCGCACGCGGCTGACGCTGAGTCTTAAGAGCCTCCGCGTCCGGCTGACGTTCTGGTATCTCCTGACGCTGGGCGCGACGCTTGCGGTCTTCGCGACGTTCCTCCTCGTCGTGCGCGCCCGCACGCTGCGGGACGCGTTCGACGCGGACCTCGAGGTGCGCGCGCACCGGTTCGCCTCCGATCTTCGGCCGGACCTGTTCAGCCTTGACGTGCGCGAGACGCTCGCGTCGGATCCGCGCGCGATGGCGGCGCCGCTGCGTGTCGGGACCGCGGCGGGCCTGACGATTTTTCGCGCGCCGTCGTTTCCCGAGCTGAATTGGACCGGCGAGCGCGAGGCGGCGG
>JACPZV010000254.1 GCA_016195295.1 Acidobacteriota bacterium | reverse complement strand
TAGGGACTGGGAGAACGCTCTTCCAGCCTCTAGTCCCCAGCCTCCAGCCTCCAGCCTCCAGCCTCTAGCCTCTAGCCTCTAGTCCCTAGCCTCTACCGGTTCTTGAAATGATCCCCCAGCGTCGCCGCGCCGTCGACGGCGTTCTCCCGGTACGCCTCCCAATCGGCGCGGAATTCATCCGACTTGAGCGCGCGGATCGACAGCCCGATTTTCCGCTCGGCCGGCGCGAGCTTGATGATCTTCATTGGATAGGTCTCGCCCACGGTCAGCTCGATTTTGTCTTTTTTCTCTTTGCCGGGGCTCCCGCCCCCATGAGAGTCGTCGAACTCCGACACATGGATGAGCCCTTCGATGCCTTCGTCCAGCTCGACGAACGCGCCGAAGTTCGTCATCCGCACGACCTTTCCTTCGATCGTGTCGCCCACGTGGCGCCGCGAGAAGAAGTCGTCCCAGATGTCGGTCGCCAGCTGCTTGAGACCGAGCGAGAGCCGCTGATTCTCGGCGTCGATGTTCAGCACCATCGCGTCGACCACGTCGCCCTTCTTCAACACTTCCGACGGATGCTTGATCCGCTTGCTCCACGACATGTCGGAAATGTGAATCAGGCCGTCGATCTCGTCCTCGACTTCGACGAACGCGCCGAACTCGGTGAGGTTCCGCACTTTGCCCTGGATCTTCGAGCCGACCGGATACTTCTCGGCCAGGTCGTGCCACGGATTCGTTTCGACCTGCTTGAGCCCCAGTGAAATGCGGCGCGCCGTCGGGTCCACGCCGAGGACCATCGCCTCCACCGTGTCGCCGACGTTCAGGATCTTCGACGGATGCTTGACGCGCTTGCTCCACGACATCTCGCTGACGTGGATCAGCCCCTCGACGCCGGCTTCGAGCTCGATGAACGCGCCGTAGTCGGTCAGGCTCACGACTTTCCCGCTCATCCGCGCGCCGACCGGATAGCGCTCCATCACGTTCGCCCACGGATCCGTGATCAGCTGCTTGTGGCCGAGGGAGACGCGCTCGGTCGCCGGATCGTACTTGAGCACGATCACGTCGATCTCGTCGTTCACCTTGAAGAGCTCCGACGGATGCCCGACGCGGCCCCACGACATGTCGGTGATGTGCAGCAGGCCATCGATGCCGCCGAGATCGATGAACGCGCCGTAGTCGGTGATGTTCTTGACGACGCCCTTGAGCACCTTGCCCTCGGCCAGCGTCTCGAGCGTGTGCTTCTTCTTTTCGGCGTTCTCTTCCTCGAGCAGGGCCTTGCGCGACAGCACGATCCGGGCAGGAACGCGCGCACGCCGATGTCCACGGCGAGCCCGCCTTTGATGCGCTCGATGACGCGGCCGATGACGACTTTGCGCTCGGCGTACGCCTTCTCGACCTCGTCCCAGATCTTCATCTTCTCGGCTTTTTCGCGCGAGAGGACGACGTAGCCTTCGCGGTCTTCCGTGCGCTCAAGCAGCACGTCGACGATGTCGCCGGCCTGCACGGTCACTTCGCCGCTCTCGTCCAGGAACTCATTGATGGCGATGATGCCCTCGGACTTGTAGCCGACGTCGACGATTACTTCCGACGGGGTGACTTTGAGGACGGTGCCCTTGACGACTTCGCCTTCCGCGATGTTTCGGAAGCTGTTATCGTAGATGTCAAGCAGCTTGGCGTACTCGACTGGATCGATTTGTTCGTCATCGTCGCGCGGCCGGGCCTTCAACCCGCCGCGGTCCGACCGGTCGCTGCGGTCCGCGCGGTCGGTCGTCGCCACGCCGCCGCCCGCACCGCGAGTGTTCTGGTCTTCTACGTTCGCCATGCCTTGCGCGTCCTCCTGCACACCACTGAGTTTTTCAAAATTGCGATAAGCATCAGAGAGTACGACACTTATCGCCATACTGTCAAGAATTCGAGAGGAATCCGCCATGGCCAAACGAAGGCCCGCGAAACGCGCCAAGCCAGTCCGCCCCGCACGGAAAAAGACTCGTCCCGCGCGATCGGCCAGGCGAAGGGTCGCGAAACGCACGACGAGGCGGTCGCTCCGCCCGGCCAAGGCGCGTGCCACGTCGCCGCGGCTCGATCGTCAACGCCGAACGCTAGACGAGGTCGTGCCGACGCCGCCGTCCTCGTTGAACATGGTCCGACGGGGATCCGCTGCGGGCAGCGGGCGCGCGGACATCGAGCATCGCCGACACGAGCACAGCGGCATGCCCGAATCGATCACCGGCGGCGACGTCGACGTCGACGTCGAGGATGCCTATTTCACCGGCGACGAAGCGCCGGGCGGCGACAACCCGAGCCCGGACCTCGAGGTCGTCGATGACATCGGGCGCGCGCTCGGCGTGCAGTACGACGACAACGAAGAGCTGAAGTCGAGCGACAAGATCATCGAACGCGACCGGCACCGATGGGAATATGACCCGGCCTCCGCTGAGGACTATAAAGAACGCAAATAGAGGCTGGAGGCTAGGGACTGGGGGCTGGAAGAACTGACGAGCACTTCCAGCCTCTAGCCTCCAGGCTCCAGCCTCTTGATCACCGTCATCACTTCACGCACAACCTCTTCCACCGACTTCCCTGTCGTATCCACGACCACGGCATCGTCGGCCGCGTAGAGCGGCGACGTCGCGCGGGTGCGATCGAGTTGATCGCGCTCGGTGAGGAGCGTCGCCACGTCGGCGACGGCTTTGGGTCCGCCGGTGTGGGCGGGATCGTTCGCGCGCCGGCGCGCGCGCTCGTCGGGCGACGCGTCGAGGTAGACCTTCACGTCGGCCGTCGGAAAGACGACCGTTCCGATGTCGCGGCCTTCCATGACGATCCCGCCAACCGCGCCCAACCGGCGCTGGCGATCGACGAGCACGATCCGGACGCGCGGTAACCGCGCCACGGCGGCGGCGGCGCGATCGATCTCGGGCGTGCGAATCTCGCGTGTCACGTCCGCGTCATCGATGCGCACGTGCGCGCTCGTGACGTCGATCCGTGACTGCTCCGCCACACGGGCCACGGCGGCTTCGTCCTCGAGCGGCACGCGTCCGCGCACCGCCTTCCACGCCACGGCGCGGTACATCGCGCCGCTGTCGACGTGACGATAGCCGAGTTCAGCGGCAACCGCGCGCGCCACCGTGCCCTTGCCCGCGCCCGACGGACCGTCGATGGCGATGATGAGAGGTTTCATCGGGGCTGGGGGGGCGGGGAGGACGGGTGGGGTAGGTGGGGAAGGCACTTCCCTACCCGCCCTACCTGACTTACCCGCCATACCCGCCCAAGGTTAACATGCGCGTTCATGCGCGGACGCCGCCTTGCAGCGCTGCTCGTCGTGATCGCGGCCCTCGCCGTCGCCGCGCTGATCGCGCGCCCCTACGTTCACGGACTTTCGTTCGTCATTCGCGCCGCCGACATGAACGGCACGTGGCGTCGTCTCGCGAACCTCGACACGGTGCCGGCGCACGAGCGCGAGATCACGATCCCGATCGGACGCGGACCGCTGCGCGCGCGGGTGTACGCGCCCGAACGGCCGCCTCACCGCACGACGTTGCTCGTCTCGGGGCTGCATCCGTCCGGCATCGACGAGCCGCGCCTCGTGCGGCTCGCGCGCGAGCTCTCGGCGAGCGGCATCGCGGTCGTGACGCCGGACATCCCGGAATTGTCGCGTTTCGAGATCACGCCCGCGATTACGGATGCCATCGAGCAAACGGCGGGTTGGCTCGCGTCCGAGTCCGGGCTCGCACCGGGCCGGACGATCGGCTTGATGGGGATCAGTTTCAGCGGCGGCCTGTCGATCATCGCCGCGGGCCGGCCGTCGCTCGCGGGCCGCGTCGCGTACGTCTTCGCGTTCGGTGGCCACGACGATCTGCCGCGCGTGCTGCGGTATCTCTGCACCGGGACGGAGCCGTATCCGCCGAATCAAATCCGGCTGAAGCCGGACCGTACCGACCCCGGCGGGACGGGCGCCTCGTTCGTACGCCCGCCGCACGACTACGGCGTGGCCGTCATCCTGCTCGGCGCGGCCGACCGCGTCGTGCCTCGGCCGCAGGTGGAGCCTCTGCGGGCGGCGGTGCGCCGCTTTCTGTTGGCGTCGGCGCTCGACACCGTCGACAAGCCGCGCGCGGACGTCGAGTTCGCCGCGCTCCGCGACCTGGCCAAACGCCTGCCGGAACCGTCGGCAACGCTGTTGCGCTACGTGAACGATCGGGATGTCGTGCACCTCGGCCCGCGGCTGCTGCGGGTCGTCGCCGCGTACGGCGGCGATCCGGCATTGTCGGCGTCGAGATCGGCGAAGCCGGCGGCGCCCGTTTTTCTTCTCCATGGCGTCGAGGACAACGTCATTCCGCCGATTGAGTCCGAGTATCTCGCCGGAGATCTGCGCGGCCACGCGCCCGTCCGTCTTCTGCTGAGCGGTCTGATCTCGCACGCCGAGGCCGATCGCCCGCCGCACCTCGGCGACGTGATGCAGCTGGCGGGCTTCTGGGGTGACCTACTGCAGCGTTGAAAGGCTGAAGTTTGAAGTCTGAAGGCTGAAGTCAAAGGCGCCATCAGACTTCAGACTTGAGACTTTAGACTTACGATTAGCAATGGAACGGCTCCAGAAGATCCTCTCGCAAGCCGGCGTCGCCTCCCGACGCGCGAGCGAGCAGCTTATGCTCGACGGCCGCGTCATGGTGAACGGCGTCACGATCCGCGAGCTCGGCACGAAAGCCGATCCGGCGCACGACGACATCCGCGTCGACGGCCGTCGCGTGAAGGTGGTCGAGCGCCACCGCTACCTGCTGCTCAACAAGCCGCGCGGCTACATGACGACGCGGTCGGATCCGCAGCGACGACCGACGGTCATCGATCTCCTCCGCGGCGTTCACGAGTATCTCTATCCGGTCGGACGACTCGACTTCGACTCCGAAGGCCTGCTGCTGCTCACCAATGACGGCGACCTTGCCGCGAGGCTCACGCACCCGCGCCACGGAGTCGCGCGCGTGTACGAAGCCCGCGTGCTGGGCATTCCCGACGCGCGCGACGTGGATCGTTTGGCCAGGGGTCTGGTGATTGACGGACGGCGCACCGGGCCCGCGCAGGTGAAACGGCAACCGCACGGGCGCGAGGCGCGCGAATCGACGCTGGTCGTGACCATCCACGAAGGACGGAATCGTCAGGTCCGGAAGATGTGCGAGGCGATCGGCCACCCCGTCGCGCAGCTCAAGCGCGTCGCGATCGGGCCCATTAAGGACGCGAACCTGAAGCTGGGCCGCTGGCGCGATT
>JACPZV010000253.1 GCA_016195295.1 Acidobacteriota bacterium | reverse complement strand
ATCAAGTACGTGGGCAGCCACGTGAAATAAAAGTACAGGCCGTAGCCGAACGCGAAGTACATCGCGCAGATCGCGTACAGATTTCGGCTGCGCAGCAGCGCGCTCCACGGCGTGCTTTGTAGCGCGGCCCTTTCAGAGCCGCGATCGCGGGGCTGAAAGCCCCGCGCTACGGCGGCGTCTTGTTGAATCCACGCGAGCTCTTCGGGCGTCATCGCCGGGTGATCTTCTGGTCGATCGCGGTACCAGGCGAACCACGCGGCCGCCCATGCGATGCCGAGCGTGCCGAAGGCGACGAACGTGGCCCGCCAGCCCCAGCGCGCGAGCAGCAGCAGCGCAATGGGCGCGGACAACATCCCGCCGAGGCGCGAGCCGAGAAACATCACGCCGTTCGCGCGTCCGCGCTCGCGCAGCGGAAACCAGCGCGAGAAGCTGCGCGCGATGTTGGGGAAGGCGCCCGCTTCGCCGGCGCCGAACAGGAATCTGATCGCGACGAGCGATTGAAAACCGCGCGCGGCGCCGGTCAGCATCGTGAAGCCGGACCACCACAGCACGATCCGCGTCAGCACGCGCCGCGGACCTCTGACGTCGCCGAGCCAGCCGGACGGGATCTCGAACAGCGAGTACGCCAGCGTGAACGCACTGAACACGACGCTCATCTGAAGGACCGTGAGGTGCAGGTCGTCCATGATGAACGGCGCGGCGGCCGAAATGCAGACGCGGTCGAGGTACGTGACGACGGCGAGGAGGAAGGCGAAGGCGAGGACGCGGGTGCGAACGTGCGAGGCGGGCGGCATCGCTCGCCGGGAATCCTACTCGAAGCTCGGCTATAATCGCCCCCTTTTCATATGTCCATCGCAGGCGTCGCGCCCGAGGGATCGCGGTTCCTGGGCACGATCATTTAGATGTCTCCGGTCTCGACGGCCAGCTCGCGCGCGATCTACGACGCGCTGAAAGCCTGCGGCATCCGCCTGATCTCCGCGCTGCCGGAAACGTGGCTGGTCCATCTCATCCGCATGGCTGAAGAAGATCCCGAGATGATCCTCGTCCGCCTCGCCAAGGAAGAGGAAGGCGTCGGCGTCTCGGCCGGCGCGCATCTCGCGGGCGTGAAGTCGGCGATGTTGATGCAGAATCACGGACTCCTCGCGTCCATCAACGGCATCGTGTCGTGCGCGCAGCTCTACCGGATCCCCCTGCTGATGCTCGTGAGCTACCGCGGCGAGTTCGGAGAGCGCGATCCGTGGCAGACCGAGGGCGGCGCGGCGACGGAGGACATTCTCCGCGCGCTGCGCATTCCGTTCACGTCGCTCGACCATCCGGACCACGTGGCGCACCGGATCGCCGACGCGCAGACGCTCGCGCTGTCGTCGAACAAGCCGGTCGCGCTGCTACTGCGACGTGGGTTGATGGTGGAAGAGGACCCGGCGCGTGAGGCAGGAAGGGCGGGTGGGTCAGGTGGGGCGGGTAGGTAAATGAAACGCCTCGACGCTCTGAACGCTGTCTATTCGCGCCTGCAGGATCACATCGTCATCACGATCATGGGCGCTGTCGCGGCGGAGCTGCAGTCCATCGGGCACCGGCCGAACTTTTTCTATCTTCAGCACGCGATGGGGCTGGCCTCGTCCATGGGTCTTGGCATTGCGCTGTCGCGTCCGGATCGCGACGTGATCGTCCTTGACGGCGACGGCTCCGTACTGATGAACCTTGGCGGTCTCACGACGCTCGCGCGCTATCGGCCGCGGAATCTGGTACACGTCGTGTTCGACAACGAAAGCCTGCTGTCGGTCGGCGGCTTTCCGACCGCGACGTCCACGGGCAGCGACCTCGCCGGCATCGCCGCCGCCGCGGGTGTGCCGCAGACGACGACCGTCCGAACGATCGAGGCATTTACACAGGCGCTAGACGAGGCGCTCGCCGCGCGTGATCTCTCGCTGATCGTTGCCAAGGTCGAGGCCGTCGGGCCGTCTGCGTTTGTCACCGATTTGACATTGCTCGAGAATCGCTTTCAGTTCCAGAGGTATCTCGCCCCATGACAGCAATGCCCGCGACGCTGGCGCAGCTCGTTGACGATTTGAACTCGGGCCGCCTGCGGGTGATCGATCTGACGCAGCCGCTCGGACCGTCGACGCCGGTGATCGGCCTGCCACCGATGTTCGCTGCGTCGCCTGGCGTCAGCATCGAGACGATCTCGCGCTACGACGAGAAGGGGCCGGCCTGGTACTGGAACACGCTGAGGTTCGGCGAGCACACAGGCACGCACTTCGACGCGCCGATTCACTGGATCACAGGCAAGGATCTGCCCGACAACGCGTGCGACACGATTCCAGTTCGGCGCTTCGTCGGCCCCGCGTGCGTCATCGACGTCACGCGCGACGTGGAAGCGAATCCGGATTTCCTGCTGACGCCCGCGCGCATCGAGGCGTGGGAAGCGGACCATGGGCGCATTCCCCGCGGCGCCTGGGTGCTGTTGCAGACTGGTTGGAGCCGCCGGACTGACGCGAAGGCGTTTCTGAACGCCGCCGCCGACGGACCGCACAGTCCCGGCTTCGATGCGCGTGCATCGACTTTACTCGCGCGCGACCGCGACGTGCTCGGCGTCGGCGTCGAGACCATCGGCACCGACGCGGGTCAGGCCGGCACGTTCGACCCGCCCTTTCCCAACCATACGATCATGCACGGCGCCGGGAAGTTCGGCCTCGCGAGCCTCTGCAACCTCGATCAACTGCCGCCCGTGGGAGCCATCGTGATTGCGGCGCCCCTGAAGATCGTCGGCGGCAGCGGTAGTCCCGTGCGCGTGATCGCGATCGCTCCGCTATAATCCCCGTGCCTGCCTGCCGACCGGAGTCACCTAATGAGCGGGATTCGAAGGTTCACTTGCTGGACCGTCGCGGTCGTCTGCACATTGACGATCGGCTCGTCCGCGGCGCGCGCGCAGGGCATCGGCTTTCAGGGCGGCGTCGGTCTCGATCCGTCGCAGGCGTACGTCGGCACGCACGTCGACCTGCCGCTGGCCGCCAACATTTTCTTTCGACCGAGCATCGAAGGCGCGTCGGGAGGCGGTGTTTCCGAAGCGCTCATCGACGCCACGTTCATCTACAGCTTTCCCCTCGGGCCGCTGTCGCCGTGGTCGATCTACCAGGGCACCGGCCCGGTCATCGTCATCGAGCGCGTCGACGATCAACTTCATCCGCACGGCGGATTCGCCGGCGTGTTCGGCGTCGCGCACACGAGCGGTTTCTTCTTCGAATTCAAGCTGAGCGGCGGCGGTGGCCCGAATCTGCGGATGGGAATCGGGTACACACTCCGGCACAAGACGCCGTGAACCCAAGAACGCGTGAAGAAGGTTCAAGAGGTTCTAAGGGGTTCTAAAGGTGCTAGAGGTTCTAATAAGTTCGTTCTGAGTTTTGCACGAACTCTGCGAACCTCTCGCACCTCTAGAACCGTTAGCACCTCTAGAACCACTTATAATCAGTCGTCTTGCCCGAGTCTCTCTTTTCCGACATCCGATTCGCGTTCCGCTGGCTGCGCAGGAGCCCGGGCTTCACGCTCGTGGCGATCGCGTCGCTCGCGATCGGCATCGGCTTCAACACCGCCCTTTTCACCATCGTCGACGCGCTGCTCTTCAAGCCGCTGCCGGTCTCGCGTCCGGATCGGCTCGTCGATGTGTTCACGAGCGCGTCGAACAGCCACCTGCAATTCAGTACGACCTCCTATCCCGACTATCTCGATCTCCGATCGCAAAACGACGTCTTCGAGGACGTCATCGGCTACACGCCGATGTTGGGCGCGCTCGGCATCGACACGGGCGCGCGGCTGGCGATGGGCGAGATCGTCACCGGCAATTACTTCCGCGTCCTTGGCGTCAACGCGTTGATCGGCCGTACGCTGCTCCCGGCAGACGATGCGCCGGGCGCGCCGCGCGTGGCCGTCGTCTCGTACCGCTATTGGACTCGCGAGCTGGGCTCGGCGCCTGACGTCGTCGGGCGCACGATGCGGATTCGCGGCAACCCGTTGACGATCGTCGGCGTCCTGCCGCGCGCGTTCACCGGCATGGTGCCGGTGCTGGCCCCCGAACTGTGGATTCCCGTCTCCGCGTCGCTCGATGTCGAGCCGGTCGGACTGCACGACGTCGTGCCGTCGCCGTCTGGCGCGAACCGGCTCGAGCGTCGCGGCGATCGCTGGCTGTTTCTGCGCGGACGGCTGGGCGCCGATCGGACGATCGACCAGGCGCGCGCGAATCTCAACGCGGTGATGTCGCGCTTGAGCGCGGCGTATCCGGCGACGAACAAGGACCGCGAGATCTCGGTGAAAGCCACGAGCGACGTCCACTTCCATCCCATGGCGGATCCGCAGATTCTGCCGATCGCCGGCCTGCTGATGGGCGTGGTCGGGCTCGTGCTGCTCATCGCTTGCGCGAACGTGGCCAGCATGTTGCTGGCACGCGCCTCGGGCCGACAGCGCGAGATTGGCGTCCGCCTGGCGATCGGCGCGAGCCGCGGCCGGCTCGTGCGGCAGCTCGTCACCGAATCGCTCGTGCTCTCGCTGTTGGGTGCCGGGGCGGGCGTGCTGCTCGCGTGGTGGATCACGTCGATCGTGGCGTCCGTGCACCTGCCGCTGCCGATTCCGCTGGCGTTCAATCTGCGGATCGACGGCCGTGTGCTCGGCTTCACACTCGCGGCGACGTGTCTCGCCGGACTGATTGCCGGCCTGGCGCCGGCGATTCAGGCGACGAAACCGAATCTCGTGGCCGAGCTGCGAGGCGAGCAGACGGCGGCGCGCGCGGCCGGCCGTGCGTGGACGTTGCGCGATGGACTGGTTGCCGTGCAGATGGCGGTGACGGTCGTCTTGCTTGTGGTCGCGGCGCTGTTGACGCGCAGCCTCGTCGCCGCTCAGCGCACGAGCCTCGGCTTCCCCGTGAATCGCCTCGCGCTGGTCTCGTTCGACGCCAGCCAGTTGCGGTACGACCGCGACCGCACGCAGCTGGTGTTCGACCGCGTGCTCGACCGCATCCGTGCGATCGCCGGCGTCGAGGCCGTGGCGCTCACGACGCGGCCGCCGTTCACGATCAATCAGAACCACTGGGCGATCTGGATCCCGGAGCAGCAGCAACCGGGTGAGCCCGGTCCGATGGTCGAGGTCACCAGCGTCTCGCCTGAGTACTTCAAGACGATGGACGTGCCGATCGTCGTGGGACGCGCGTTCACCGACGCCGACGCCGCGAACGCGCCTCGCGTGGCGATCGTGAACGAGACGATGGCGCGGCGGTACTGGCCGCGGCAGAATGCCGTCGGGCAGACGTTCCGCACGCGCGGCGGCGAGGGCCCGCTCTTTGAGATCGTCGGCGTGGCCGCCGATCACAAAGTGTCGACTGTGGGCGAGGCGCCGACGCCGTTCCTCCACGTCGCGCGCCGCCAGCAGCCGAACGTTTACAGCGCCGTGATCGCGCGCACGCGGGGCGATGCGGAAGCGCTGCTGCGAGACATGCGCCGTGAGATTCACGCGATCGAGCCGGATCTCGCGTTCGTCGAAAACCAGACGATGGAGTCGGAAGTCGGGACGACACTCTTCCCGGTGAGGGCGAGCGCGTGGCTGGTGAGCGGCGTCGGCCTGATCGCGATGTTGCTCGCGGCCGTCGGCCTCTACGGCGTCGTGGCGTACTCGGTCGCGCGGCGCACGCGCGAAATCGGCATCCGCGTCGCGCTCGGCGCGGACGCCGGGACCGTCGTCGCGCTGGTGATGCGACAGGGGCTCGTCCTTGCAGTGGCTGGTCTCGCGGGCGGATGTCTGCTCGCGACCGCGCTCGCCGTCGTCGCGCGGAACCAGATGGCGTCGCTGTTGTACGGCATCGGCTTGCTTGATGCCGTCTCGTGGATTGGCGCCGCCGTCACGCTGCTCGCCGTCTCGGCGCTCGCCAATCTCGTCCCCGCCTGGCGCGCCGCGCGCGTCGATCCGTCGGTGGCCCTGCGGATCGAATAGAAAGTTTGAAGTCTGAAGTGTGAAGGCTGAAGGCGAGGCGGTCTTGAGACTTCAGCCTTGAGACTTCACACTTTGTGAACGCCGCTGAGGCGATTAGCGTCTACATCCTCATGCTTTCCGAACTCCGTCTCGCCCTGCGTCTTCTGTGGAAAGACAAGACCTTCACGGCGACGGCGGCGCTGACGCTTGCGCTGTGCATCGGCGCCAACACGGCGTTGTTCTCGGTCGTCCACAACGTCCTGCTGAAGCCGCTCCCGGTACCGGAGTCCGACCGCATCGTGCTGATGGGCAACGCGTACCCGGGCGCGGGCGCGGCGGCTGCGGCGGGCGGAAACTCCAGCGTCCCGGACTACTTCGACCGCCTCCGCGAAACCGACGTCTTCGAAGAGCAAGCGGCCTACAACGGCGGGAACCCGAGCATCGATCAGAACGGTACACCCGTGCGGATCCGGGTGACGCGCGTCACGCCCT
>JACPZV010000186.1 GCA_016195295.1 Acidobacteriota bacterium | reverse complement strand
CCGTCCCGGGTACGTCAGATTCGGCCGGACCCAGTAGTCGTAGTGCCGCAGCCAGGGCCGCGCCGCGTAGGGTGATTCACGCATACGTTGACTGAACGGCTCTAGGCGATGGTCCTCCCGCCGTCGACGACAATCGTCTGGCCGGTGATGTAGTTCGACGCGTCGGCGGCGAGAAACACGGCGACGCCTTTGAGCTCGCCCGCCTCGCCGACGCGCGGAATCGGATTCGACGCTTTAATCGCGGGCTCGGTGATGTCGATCGCGCCGTCGGCGAGCCGTGAATGGAAGAAGCCGGGCGCGATCGCGTTGACGCGGATGCCCTGCCGGCCCCACGACGCCGCCAGCTCGCGCGTCAACCCCATCAGGCCGGCCTTCGTCGCGGCGTACGGCGCGTAATGCGGTCCGTTCACCGACGCGTGCAGACCGGAGATCGACGCGACGTTGATGATGCGGCCCCACCGGCGCTTCAACATGTCTCGACCGGCCGCCTGCGAAAAAAGAAACGCGCCGGTGAGATTGATGTCGACGACCTTCTGCCACTTCTCGAGCGGCATCGCTTCAGGTTCCGCCGCCCACGTCACGCCGGCGTTGTTGACCAGGATGTCGACTTTGCCGAACGTCGCGATCGTTTGATCGACGATGCGCTGCACGTCGGCTGGGTTGGCGACGTCGCCGAGCGCGCCCTCGACGTGAAATCCGCGTCCGCGCAGGCGCGTGACCGTGGGCGTCAGCCACTCGTCGCGCCGTGCGCAGAGCATGAGCGACGCGCCCGCTTCGGCGAGGCCCTCGGCCATTTCCTCGCCCAGACCGCGCGAGCCGCCGGTGACGATCGCCACGCGTCCGGAGAGATCGAACAATTCGTTGATGGTCGGCACGTTGTTCAGGCTTATACTTTCGCACCCGCTGGACTGTCAACACGCTCGGCTGAAGCCTCGCGCTACGTCGAACGCATCGTAGCGCGAGGCTTCAGCCGAGCGACGGAGCATCATGGCACAGACACAAGCGCTCACGGTGGGCGGACAGTTTCTCGCCTCGACGGCCGGACCCGATGACGTGTACGTGCGGGAAGAGCTCACCGACGAACAGCGGCTCTTCGGGCAGACGGCGGCCGAATTCGTGCGGAAGGAAGTGCTGCCGGTCGTCGAGCGTCTCTACAAACACGACTGGGACCTCACGCGCCAGTTGCTGAGGAAGGCGGGCGAGCTCGACTTGCTGCGCCTCGAGATCCCGCCCGAGTACGGCGGTCTCGGCCTCGACCTGATCAGCGCGTCGTATGTCGGCGAACAGATCGCCGTGAACCCGTCATTCGGCGGATCGATCGGCGCGCACACGTCGATCGGCACGCTGCCGCTCGTGTACTTCGGCACCGAAGAGCAGAAGCAGCGCTACCTGCCACGCCTCTCGAACGGCGATCTCATCGCCGCGTACGCGCTCACCGAACCGCAGTCGGGATCCGACGCGCTGGCCGCGAAGACGACGGCGACGCTCACGCCCGACGGCCGGCATTACGTCCTCAACGGCCAGAAGATGTAGATCACCAACGGCGCGTTCGCCGATCTCTTCACGATCTTCGCGAAGGTGAACGGCGACAAGTTCACCGCGTTCCTCGTCGAGCGCTCGATGGGGGTCGTCTGCGGACGTGACGAACTCAAGCTGGGCCTCGACGGATCATCGACGACGGCGCTGATGCTCGACAACGTCAAGGTGCCGGTCGAGAACGTGCTCGGCACCATTGGGCAAGGACACAAGGTGGCGTTCAACGTGCTGAACTTCGGGCGCGTGAAGCTCGGCTCGCGCAACATGTCGGGCATCAAGCAGGCGCTCGGTCACGCCGTGAAATACGCGAAGGAGCGTCGTCAATTCGGGAAGGCGATCGCGGAGTTCGGCCTCATCAAGCAGAAGCTCGCGGGCATGGCCGTGCTGGCGTTTGTCGGCGACGCGATGTCGTACCGGACGCTTGGCGACGTCGACCGCCTGCTCGACGCCGGTGATCGCACGGACGGCGCGCGCGTGATGAAGACCATCGAGGGCTTCGCCGTCGAGTGTTCGATCAACAAGGTGTGGACGAGCGAGGCGCTCGCCTGGGCGGTGGACGAAGGCCTGCAGGTCTTCGGCGGCAACGGCTACTCGCGCGAGTTCCCGCTCGAGCGGATGTACCGCGATGCGCGCATCACGCGCATCTACGAGGGGACGAACGAGATCAACCGGCTGCTCATTCCGACGCGGCTGCTGAAACAATCGCCCGAGTGGTTCACGGCGGCGGCAGCGCGTGAGGCACTCTCCCAGCCACCAGCCACCAGTCACCAGCCACCAACGACCGAGCGAGATTTTTTGGCGGGCGTCAAGATTCTCGCCATCGCGCTCCTCGGCTTCGCATCGGCGACCTGCGGCGAGGCGCTGAAGAGCGAGCAGGAGGTCCTGGCCCAGATTGCCGACATCGTCATCGAGGCGTACGCGATCGAAAGCGCGCTGGCGCGGGCGGAAAAGCTGGCGACGCGCAACGACGGTCGCGCGAGCCTCGCACGCGATGCGGCCCAGGTGTACGCGGGAGACGCCGCGGACCGTGTGTCGCGCGCGGCGCGGCAGGTGGTCGCGGCCTTGACGGCGCGGGGCGCTGATAGTTCGCTTGCCGCTGGCGTCCGCCGCTTGACGACGTACGCGGGCGCCGATGTGATCGCCGCCCGTCGGAGGATCGCGGACGCCGTGATAGACGTGGGAAAGCATCCCTTTTAAGTTGGAAGTCTGAAGGCTGAAGTCTGAAGACACGACTTCCGGCTTCGTCTTCAGCCTTCAGACTTCACACTTCAAACTTTTCAACCATGTCATCTCTTTATGCCCTAGTCGTCTTGTTCGCGATTAATCTGATGAACTTTTTCGACCGCCAGATCATCGGCGGCGTCGGTGAAGGGATCCGGCGCGAGTGGGGCCTCAGCGATACCGCGCTCGGTCTGCTCGGCACGGTCTTCACATTGCTGTACGCCGTCGTCGGCTTGCCGCTGGGCCGACTCTCGGATCGCAACCAGCGCCGCAGGATTCTCGCCGGCGGCGTGTTCTTCTGGAGCCTGCTCACGGCGGCGTCCGGCATCGCGCGCAACTTCTCGCAGTTGATCGCCGCGCGGCTCGGTGTCGGTGTCGGCGAGGCGACGTGCTCGCCCGCGACGACGTCGCTTATCGGCGACTTGTTTCCGACGACGTCGCGCGCGCGAGCGATGGCGATCTGGATGCTCGGGCTTCCGCTGGGGCTCGGTCTGGCGAACGGCGCGGGCGGATGGATTCTGCAGAACTGGGGATGGCGCAACGCGTTCTACGTCGCGGCGGTTCCGGGTTTGCTCTGCGCCGTGGCGGCGCTCAGGATTCGCGAGCCGAAGCGAGGGACGGTCGAAGAACACGCGGTCGGTGAGCGCTGCCGAGAGGGCAATCCGTTTCTGCTCGTCCTGTCGATTCCGACGATGTGGTGGATCATCGTATCGGGCGCGCTGCACAACTTCAACATGTACGCGCTTGGCGCGTTCGTCTCGCCTTTCCTTGTCCGCTTCCATCGCATGAGCTTCCTCAATGCCGGTTGGGTGGCGGCCACGGTGTATGGGTTCTCGGGCATCGTCGGCCTGGTCGGAGGGGGTGCGCTCGCGGATCGATTCTACAAACAGCGCGTGGACGGGCGACTGATCGTCGGCACCGGCGCGATCGCGATCTGCGCGCCGTTCATGTTTCTCGGCCTGATGCAGGCCGGCGGCGACGTCTGGGCGTTCGCGCTGCTGATGGGCACCGGGTGCGGCGTGATGTACGCGTACTATTCGACCGTCTACTCGACGATTCACGACGTCGTCGAGCCGGCGCTGCGCGGCGCGCGCTCGAGCCGTTCCGCGCGCAAGGGCTCCACACCGCGCTGTACATCGTGCCGACGCTCGCGGCGATTCTCGCGGTTGTCCTCTTCGCCGCGTCGCGAACCGTGACGAAGGACGTCGAGAAGCTGCGGTCGTGGATGCGGCAGCCTACCAAAGCATCTTGAAAGTGTGAAGTTTGAAGGCTGAAGTCTGAAGACGAAGGTGGAAGTTTTGGGAAGTGGAAGTTTTGGGAACTGGAGCGATTCTTGATAGTCCTTCCTGTATGGCCGCCCGCCCTCCCGAAGATCTCACCGAACGGATTGTAGGCCGCGAAGTCTCGCCAGTGCTCCCGGCGAGCCGTCGCGCGTCTTCAGCCTTCAGACTTCACCCTTCACACTTGCGCAACCTCCGGGCTTGAACACCCGCTCTTTCGCCGCTGGATATTTCGAGATCGCGGCGCCGACGCGGGTCGGCCTTCGCACTAGCTTTCCGCCACAGTTTGGGCAACGACGCCTCAGATTCTCAGCGCAGCACGTCTTCAGCCCTTAGACTTCAGCCTTCAGACTTTCTTTTTCCGTGGCAGTATAAGCGAGCGCCGGCCTCGTCCATGCGAATTCGCGCCGCCATTCTGTGGGAGCAAGGCCAACCCCTCTGCGTCGAGGCCGCGGAGCTCGATGCGCCGGGGCCTGGCGAGGTGCTCGTCGAAATCAAAGCCGCCGGCGTGTGTCACAGCGACCTGCATCCCGCGCGCGGTGACTGGGCGATGCGAGTCCCCGTCGTCCTCGGTCACGAGGGAGCGGGAATCGTTCGCGGCGTCGGGCCGGCCGTCACGCCCTTCGGCGCGGCTCAGGGCGCCCCGAGCGGAAGTCGAGGGGCGCGCGTGCGCGAAGGCGATCACGTCGTGCTGTGCTGGGCGCCCGCGTGCGGCGTCTGCCCGCCGTGCAAGGAAGGCCGCGCGGTGCTGTGCGATCGGCTCGAGAAGGTGACGTATCGCAACAAGCTGCCGTCCGGCGCGGCGCGCCTGCACGCGCGCGGCCAGGACGTCGCGCCGTTTCTCGGGACCGCGTGCTTCTCTGATTTCGTGATCGTACCGGAGGAAGCGGCGGTCCCCGTGCCGCGCGATCTGCGGTTCGACGCGCTCGCGACACTTGGCTGCGCGGTGCTGACCGGCGTCGGCGCGGTGACCAACGCGGCGCGCGTGCCGCCGGGCTCGCGGGTCGTGGTGATTGGCGCGGGAGGCATCGGTCTCAACGTGATTCAGGGCGCCGCGATCGAGAAATGCGATCAGATCGTCGCCGTCGATTTGCGGCCGGCCCCGCTCGCCCTCGCGAAGCAGTTCGGCGCGACCCACACGATCGACGCGTCGGCCAACGTGCCGGCGGCGATTCGCGATCTGACGGCGGGCCGCGGCGCGGATTTCGTGTTCGACACCGTCGGCAGTCCGGCGACGCTCGCGACCGCGCTCGCGTGCGCGCGTAAGGGCGGCGCGGTCGTGCTGACCGGGCTTTCGCGGCAGGATAGTCAGGGATCGATCGCGATGTTCCCGTTCGTCATGCAGGAGAAACGCCTGATCGGATCCGTGTACGGATCGGGGCAGCCGCTGAGAGACATCCCCCGGCTCGTCGCGCTCTATCAGGCCGGGACGCTCAAGCTGAACGAGCTTGTCTCGCGCACTTACGCGCTGGACAAGGTGAACACTGCGTTGACGGCGCTGGCGGCGAGCGACGGAGCACGCGGGGTGATTCTCTGGTAGTCGTGTTGCCTACTTGACGATGCGGCCGGATGTCTCGAAGCGGCGGAAGTTGGAATACGTCGCCACGCAGTCGATCGCCTCGTTGATCATCGTCGAGCGCGATTGCAGGTAGGTTTCGTGCATGCGCGTGGGCACCCACATGTCGAGCTTCGCGTCGCGCCCGTAGTCGACCTCGATCTTCCACGCGTCGATGCCGTTCACGCGCTCGCGCCCGGCCGGCGTGAACGCGAATCGCGACTGCATGGACGGGTCGAGATAGCCAAGGGCGAGCGTCGGGTAGTTGAAGTTGCGGACGATGCGTCCCAGATTGAAGCGCGCGCTTTCGTCGAGCAGACGGCGCAGTCTCGTCAGGCGCTCGGTGCCGTTGTCGCCGAGCACGCTCTGCAATCGATGCTGACTGTCGGCGACGAGGCGGCCGTCCGCGCTCTGCACGCTCCGCACGGTCAGCCATGCCGCTTCGTCGGGCATCCACAAAAAGAGCATTTCCGATCGCGTGCGCCGGTCCTGGGGCGGGAGGTGCAGGCGGCCCGTGGCGCGCTGGCGATAGTCCTCGTCGCTGATGACCATCGCGAAGTCCTGCTCGAAGCGTCGCACGTAGGCGCCCGCGTCGTTGAGAAGGCTGATCAGGGATGGAGGATCGGCGACAGCGCGGGGTGGGGGCGCGCTGACGGCCGTCAGAAGCAGGATGGCGAGCGTACGGATCGTCGGCGTTACCGGCCTCCCGCCGTCGTCTTACGGATCGGAGTCGTCGGCGCTTCGGTGACGCACATGAAGTTGCCGGCGTCGTCCGTGCTGCCCGTGCCCTTCCAGCGCGCGACCTGCGGGTACAGGCACAGCGGCCGCGTACGATCGACCTTGCCGCCGGTGGAGTGCGACGCGATCAGTTTTTCCGGCGCGACGCCCTTCTCGACCCACTGCTCGAGCGCGGTCAGCGTGTCGAACTGATTGGGCCCCGGGCCGCCGCTGCAGTGGCCCATGCCCGGCGCGAGGAAGAAGCGATAGAACTCTCGCGTCTTCTCGAGCCCGCCCATCGTCTTGACCACGCCGTCGTAGTAGGCGACCGTGTCCTGCGGCGGCACGACCGGGTCGGCCCAGCCCGTGTACATCAGCAACTTGCCGCCGTGCTTTCTGAACGGCGTCAGATCTTTTTCCACCGCGCTCATCCACGGCATCTTCTGCTCGGCGTACGCCAGGTCGCGATCCCAATCGATCGTGCGCGGATCCCAATTCGGATCGTGGAACAGGAAGTACTTGAAGAAGCCGACGCGCATCGGCTCCTGGGGATCCACGATGTACTGCCGCCAGCTCTGAATCGCGTTGTCGCCGAAGCCCTCGCTGCCGCGCGGCCAGCCGGTGAAAATCTGTTCGCCGGTCCGCGGATTCTTCGCGCCCTCGTAAATCTTTCGCACGGCTTCCACTTGCGGGGCGCTCAGGCAGTTGGACTCGTCTCCGCCGCTCTTACACAGCAGCTTGCCCGGATCGAAATGGCAGCGGCGCGGGTCGTCGATGATGCCGTCCTTCAGACCGTCGAGCGCGTCGCACGCGTCGACTGCGGCCTTCGTGATGATCGACAGCTTGCTCGGCGGAATGATCGGCGAGCCGTCCTTGTAGTGTGACGTGTTCCACGACCAGAGAAAGCCGAACGTCTGGCGGATGCGATTGCTCGCCGGATCGCCCGCGATGATGCCGTCGTAGTCCTCCGGGAAGCGTTGCGCTTCGGACAGCGCCTGATGGCCGCCGGTGGAGCAGCCGTTGAAGTACGCGTGTTCGGGGAAGCGACCTGCGTTGTTGTGGACGATCAGCTTCGAGGCTTCAGCGGTGACGTGAATCGCGCGGTAGGCCCAGTCGACGATCTTTTCCGGATGGCCCTGACCGAACTTCATGTCGTCGCCGGCATGACCGGTGTCCGTGCTCGCGACCGCGTAGCCGCGCCGGAGTCCCGCCGCCATCGCCGCGTAGCCAATCGCGCCCGAGTAGCCGCCGTTGCCCACGCCTTCAAACTTGCCGTTCCACGCCTCGGCGGGTGGAATCCAGACTTCGAACTTGATGTCCGAGTCGCTCGTCGGCCGCGCGGTTGCCTCGACGCGGCAGAACGCCGGGAGCGTCATGGCGTTGCCGTTGCCGCTGGGCGGCGTGAACGGTCCCGCCGCGACCGCAGTCGCCGATTTGATCGTGATGGTGGGAATCGTCAGCGCGGCGAGGCTGGCGCACGCCGTGCCGCCGGACGCGGCCCCAGTGGCCACCATAACGACCTCGGCGACGAGCGGGATCAGCGCGACGACGAATCCGGCAAATAGGCGACGGGTCATTGGGGAAGCCTCCGTTCGGCGTGATTATACGCACTTGACGGGCAAGTTCATCGCGAGGCATTCGGACCGCGTCATCTCGGCCGTGTTCGGCGGATCGTCGCCGCGGATGGGCTGGACCGCGCAGAACGAGCGCGACAGCGAAGAACTGGCGTCGTCGCTCGAACAGGGCCAGGGGATGCGCCCGCTGATTCTGCGGCTGGCGCCGCCCAACGAGCCGAAACCGTCAGACGAGGCGATCGAGCAGCAGTCGCGGGCAATCATCGGCCGCAACGATCCCATCGCGCTTGCGTACGTGCAGCGCGGCAACAAAGAGCAAGTCGTTACCGTGGCGCAGGTGCGAGCGCTGAAGATGCCGCTGCTCGCCGTGGTCGGCAGCGCGGATCCTCTCAAGGTCGGCGTCGATGCGTTCAAGACCGTGATGCCTTCGTTGAACGTCGTAGTCATTGACGGCGCGACGCACAGTGGCGCGCGCGGCGCGCCCGCGCGGCCGGAGTTCGCGGCAGCCGTGCACGATTTCCTGACCGCTCACCCGGCGGCGCACACCTCGCCGGGCCGATAGGGCGGGTGGCGCGTCGGCCGAGAGCGAACTCGGATCGCTTGACCACGCCGCGCCGGCATGGTTAACTCAAGTTAACCATGGAGTTACTGCCATGAATGTTCCCATCACCGCCAAGACGTTGCGGGCGAGCCTGCCGGATGTCGTGAAGCGCGCCCGGAAGGGCACACGCTTCACCGTCATTTATCGCAGCCAGCCGGCGTTCCAAATCGTCCCGGTAAACGAGTCCGGGTCGGCGCCGGTCTCGCTCGTGGATGATCCGCTGTACCACGCGCAGGCCGTCGGCCGGTCGAGTGACGGCCTGACGGCGGCGGACCACGACGCCATTCTCTATCGGCGATGAGATCGTTGTTCGTCGATACCGGCGGCTGGATGGCGTGCGCGGATGCCGCCGATCCGGTGCACGCGCCGTGCTGCGCGGCTCGTGACGCGGCGCTCCTGGCCGGTCAGACGCTGGTCACGACTGATTTTGTCGTGGACGAAACGTTGACGCTGATTCGCGTCAGGCTCGGTCTCGCGGCCGCGGAGACCTGGTGGGAGCAGGTCGATCGCAGCGCGCGCCTCCGTTGGGAGCGAATCGAGAGCGACCGCTTTGAACGCGCCCGCCATCTGTTCTTCCGGTATCGCGACAAGGATCTATCGTTCACCGACTGCACGAGCATAGGGGTCATGCGTGAACTGAGGCTGACCCAGGTCATCACCACCGATCGCCATTTCCGGCAGATGGGATTTCAGGTCCTACCGGCGCCGCGAGCCGGGTCAGCCCGCAAGCCGCGCCGCTGATCGGGGCGCGGCAACAAAGAGCAAGTCGTCACCGTGGCGCAGGTGCGAGCGCTGAGGATGCCGCTGCTCGCTGTGGTCGGCAGCGCGGATCCTCTCAAGGTTGGCGTCGATGCGTTCAAGACCGTGATGCCTTCCTTGAACGTCGTTGTGATCGTCGGCGCCACCCACAGTGGCGCGCGCGGCGCGCCCGCGAGGCCGGAGTTCGCGGCAGCCGTGCACGATTTTCTCGCGGCGCACTGGACCGCGCAAAGATCTCAGGCCAGGTAGGGCAGGTAAGAGCGGGACCCGTCACCTACCAGCCCTACCTGCCCCACTCGCCCTGTACCGTCAGGACTACCTTACCCTTGACCTGGCGGTTGGCCATCAACGTCAGCGCTTCAGACGCGCGCTCGAGTGGAAACGTCGCTGACACGTGCGGCTTCAGTTTTCCCTCGGCGTACCACCGCCCGAGCTGGCGGATCTCCTCGGCGAACTTCTCCGGCTCGCGCCGCGAGAAGTCGCCCCAGAAGACGCCGACGATGGAGCAGCCCTTGAGCAGCGTCAGGTTGAGCGGGATCCTCGGGATCTCGCCGGCCGCGAAGCCGACAACCAGCAAGCGTCCGCGCCAGGCAATCGATCGCAGCGCGAGCTCAGTGTAAGAACCGCCGACGGCGTCGTAGACGACGTCCGCGCCGCGGCCGCCGGTCAGCGCTTTGATCCGCTCGCGCAGATCTTCCGTCGCGTAGTTGATCGTGTCGTCTGCGCCATGCGCAAGGCAGACCGCGAGTTTGTCTCCAGTCGACGCGCAGGCGATGACGCGCGCGCCGAGTGCCTTGCCGATCTCAATCGCGGCGATTCCCACGCCGCCGGCGGCGCCGAGCACGAGTAGCGCCTCGCCCGCCTTCAGCGCGCCGCGATCGCGCAGCGCGAAATCCGACGTCATGTAGGTGAGCCCGAACGCCGCGGCGCTGACGAAGTCCATGCCGATCGGAATCGGCACCAAGCGGTGCGCGTCGACCTTCACTTCTTCAGCGAACGCGCCGTAGCCGATCACCGCGAGCACGGCGTCGCCGGGCTTGAACCGCGTAACACCGTCGCCGACGGCGTTGATGACGCCGGACAACTCGCTGCCCGGCGAGAAGGGCAGCGGCGGCTTCACCTGATACTTGTTCTGGATGATGAGGACGTCGGGGAAATTCACGCTGGCCGCCTTGACTGAGACGACGACTTCGCCGGGACCGGGAATCGGCGACGGAATGTCCTCGACGACGAGAGACTCTGGAAGGCCGTAGGACTTGCAGAGGATGGCTTTCATGAATTGGGTGATTGGGTGATTGGGTGATTGGGTGATTGGGTGATTGGGTGATTGGGTGATTGGGTAGTTGAGTAATGGCATCACGATGCGGGCTCGCCGGCGGTGACAGGGATGCATTGCCCGGAAATGTTGCGCGCGTGGTCGCTGCAGAGAAACGCGGCAAGCGACGCGATGTCTTCGGCGGTCGACATGCGGCGCAACGGTGAGCGCTCGACGAACGACTGCCGCATCTTCTCCACGTCGACGCCGCGGACGTCGGCCTGACCCTGAATCACGCGATCGATGCGATCGCCGGCCACGGCGCCAGGCGCGATGGCGTTCACCGTGATGTTGTGCCGGCCGAGTTCGAGCGCGAGGCCGTAGGTCATGCCGATCTGTCCGGCTTTCGCGGAACAGTACCCGACGCGATACGCGAGCCCTCGTCTGCCAGCCATCGACGCGATGTTCACGATGGCGCCGCGGCCCGCGGCCATCATCGCCGGCACGGCGAAGCGCGAGCACAGGTACGCGCTCGTCAAGCACGAATTGACCGTGTAAAACCAATCGTCAATCGTGTAGTCCTGAATCGGCTTCGTCGGTCCGCCGTCGCCGGCATTGTTCACCAGCGTATCGATGCGGCCGAAGGCTTTCAGTCCGGCGTCGACGATCGCCCGCGCGGCATCTTCAGTCGCCGCATCGGCGGCCACGGCGATCGCCTCGCCGCCGGCGTCTTTAATGAATGATGCGGTGGCGCTCACCAGCGCCTCGGATCGCGCCGCGCAGATCACCTTGGCGCCCTCCTTCGCGAAGAGTTGGCTCATGACGCGGCCGATGCCCTTGCTCGCGCCGGTGATGATCGCGACGCGGTCGATCAACAGTCCCACTGCTCCTCCATTACACGCTCGGCTGAAGCCTCGCGCTACGACTGCCCATCTCGCTCGCCTGAAAGGCTCACGCTACGACACGCCAATCACGCGCGCACCCTTCAGGCGCGCGATCTCATTCGGGCTGATGCCCAGACGATCGCGCAGCACCTCCTCCGTGTGCTGGCCGAGCAACGGCGCTGGCGTCCGCACGGTGCCGGGCGTGTCCGACATCCGCACGGGCGGCGCGACGACTTTGATCGTGCCCGCCACCGGATGCGTGCTCTCGACGAGCGATCCGCGCGCGGCCACCTGCGGATGCACGACCACCTGATCGATCGTGTTGATCGCGCCCATCGGCACGCCGGCGGGCAGCAGAATCGCTTCCCACTCCTCGTACGTTTTCGTCAGAAACGCTCGCTGCAGCGTCTCGATCAGCGCCGGCCGATTCGCGTGCCGCGCCGCGTTGGTCGCGTAGCGCGGATCGGCGGCCATGCCGGCGAGGCCGAGCAGCGGACAGAGCGTGCGCCATACTTTGTCGCTGCCCACACCGATCGCGATGTCGCGCGTTGTCGTCTGGAACGTCTGATAGGGCAGCACCGCGCCGTACGCGGTCCCCATCGGCTTCGGCACGATGCCGTCCGCCAGATACGCGCCGATCATGCCGGACAGCAGACCGAGCTGCCCGTCGAACATCGAGACGTCGATGAACTGCCCGCGGCCCGTCCGCGCTCGCGCGTGCAGCGCGGTCAGAATGCCGAACGCCGAGTACATGCCGGCGGTGATGTCGGCAATCGACACGCCGCAGCGGACGCCGCGTCCGCCGGCTTCGCCCGTGATGCTCACCATGCCGCCCTCGGCCTGCGCCACCAGATCCAGCGCGGCGCGGTCGCGGTACGGCCCGTTCTGGCCGAAGCCGGAGACCGAACAATAAATGATGGTGGGCCGCCGTGCCTTCGCGGGCTCGTAGTCGATCCCGAGCTTCGCGACACTGCCGATCCGCAGGTTCTCCAGGACCACGTCGGCGCCATCGAGCAACCGGAAGAAGAGCGCCTTTCCCTCCGGATGTTTCAAGTCAATCGCGACGCTCTTCTTGTTGCGATTCAGGTTGACGAAGTAGGCGGTCTCTTCGTTTCCAGGGCCGTAGAACGGCGGACCCCACGAGCGCGCGATTTCGCCTTCGAGCGGCTCGATCTTGATGACCTCGGCGCCGTAATCCGCGAGCATGGTCGACGCGAACGGT
>JACPZV010000185.1 GCA_016195295.1 Acidobacteriota bacterium | reverse complement strand
TTCACGGCGGCCTGATAGATCGCTTTCGTGCCTTTCTCGTATCCAGCGACATCGTCCATGCTGCCGGCGACGAACAAGACCGGCGTCTTGATACCCTTCAAACCTTCCGCGTCCCAGAATCCGCCGGCCATCCCCCATGGCGCGATCGCGATGGCCGCCTTGATGCGCGGATCGATCGACTGCTGATACTCGAGATTGGCGGCGCCGCGCGCGGCGAGCAGCTTGTTCGGCGGCGCGCCGCTAATGGTCTCGCTGGCCTTGCTGTAGCCGCCGCCGATCGCGTTGACGACGCCGTAGCCGCCCATCGAGTAACCGACGAGGCCCGCGTGGCTCGCGTCGACTATGCCCGCGAGGAAGCTGCCGGAATTCGCTTTGCCCAGACGATCCATCTCGTTGAGCACGAACAGTTGATCGAACGCGCGGTTGTAGAGCGTGCTGGCAAACGCCTTCTGGTCGTCGTAGGTGCTGTCCTTGTGGTCGATCGAGGCCGTGATGAAGCCCTTGCTCGCGAGGTTTTCGCCAAGATGGCTCAGCAGGTAGCGATTGCCCGGATAGCCGTGGGAAATGATCACGAGCGGAAAGGCGCCGTCCTTCGTGACATTCTTCACGGGCGCCGCGTCACGGACGGCTTTGCCGTAGAGCGTCGCGGTGATCGCCGGGTCGCGCGTGATCGCGCGGTACTCGCCGCCCGGTTGCTGTCCCGCGGCCAGCGTCGCCGGATACCAAACTTCGACGGTCAGCGTGCGGTCGTAGCGAGCGGTCGGACCGCCTTCCTTTGTATTCAGGATGTCGGGCCGGTTCTTGTCGGTCACCTGGATCGTGCGCACCCCGATCGTGTAGATGCCGTAGCCGGCTAGCTCCGGCGCAGACGGCGTCACGGTGTCGATGTGATTCTGCTGCGCGAGCGTCGGGTCCGCGGCGACGAGACCGGCAAACACGAGTATGAGTACGCGACGGATCATCCTGACCTCCATCCGATCGACCCTCACCCACTGGCGTGTCTTCTCGAATCAGCACCGGACACACCTACGACGTGGCTCTCAGTTTTCTTCATCGTCGGGCCCGTTCAGCGGCGTTCGAGACGCCAATAGTCTCGCATGAGTTCGTGCGACCACGAGGGCTGGCGAACCGGCTCGCGTGGGAGAAATTCCGTCATCACCGGCTTGATGTCGACGACGGGCGTGCCGTCGATCGCGTCAAGCCCTTCGACCTCCAGCACGCGGCCCGTGCGCTTTTTGATCCGCACGATTGTCGAGCCGATGCGATTCGGGCGATTCTTTCCGCGCTGCGCGAAGATGCCGACCTTGGGCCACGCCGGGTTGCCGCGCGGGTGCCGCGCGCCCCGTTCGATTGCGGCGTCGGCGACGCGATCGAACATGAAAAGCACCTCGGCGTGCGAGAACTCGTCCAGGCCATCGAGCGACTCGGGGCCGAAGCCATCCGCCAATTCGATGCGCGCCACGACCGCCCCCCAGTCGTCGTCCCGCTGATCGTTTCTCGGGCTCCGAACGAATCCGATCGGATCGAGTGCGATCATATCGAATACGCCTCCATCGTGGTGGCACGCTACCGCGGATCTAATCCAAGCTTCTGCTGCAAGAGCGGCCAGGCCGTCGTCCAGTGTAGTTCGCCGTAATACTGTGCGGACCTGTCCGGACTCCTTTCAGCGCCACGAGAACGAAATCTACTGAACCTAATCCTCCGAGCGGCCCCAGTGCCAAAGATTCGCCGGTGCGCGGCAGCAGCAGCGGACCTCTGTCGGGTAAGGTTTGCAGTACCTGAACACGCCAGAATGCCCGGTCACGGTCGGTGACAGTAATCCTCAGACCCGCAAATGCTCGATTGAGTTCGATTCGCGAAGTTTGTTGAATCGACGCCATTTCCCCGGCGGTGAGCGGCCCGCCCAGGCGAGTCGTCTCGTTCGTCGGAAGCGCAAACGACACGTCCTGGTACCAGAATCCGGCGGTGGCAGCGGTCGGGAGGGTGTGACATCCAAGGACCGCGCACGCCGAAATCGCTGCTATCACCGCGATGACGCCGACTGCCACACCTGCTACGGGTCGGTTCGAGAAGAACTGTTGGATCGTGTTGATTCTTCCCTTCGCAGCTGTTAGCCGGTGCATTGTGACGACCGGGACTAACGCTTCAGCTTGCTGATGTAAGCCTTCACGACCTGATAGACGAAGTCCTCGCACGCTTCGCTTGTCTTGGGATCGTAGGCGCCGCCGTTCGTAATATTGTCGGACACGACGCGAATGCCGAGGAACGGGACATCCAGCAGGCCCGCGATCTGTGCCGCCGACGCGGTTTCCATCTCCTCCACTTCCGTTCCATATTGAGCGTGGAGCCGTGCGACGCGGTCCACCTCGTCATTCCAGACGTCGCTCGATCCGATCGTGCCCTCGACGATGCGCCCCCTTGTGTACAGCGAAGTGACACCTCGAGCCGCGGCCAGGAGTGACTCGTGTCCCTTGAAGCTCGAGAGCTTCCGCGCGTTGGGATCGTTCGCGGCGCTGCCGTCGGCCGCCATCAGATCGAGGGGCGTCCAGTCGAGCGTATTGCTGCCCGCGCCGGCCGGACGGTACGGGCTCTTGAATGCGCCGAGGTTCACGGCGCTGGTCCCAAGCACGATGTCGTAGAGATGCAGGCGTGGATCGTGACCGCCTGCGGTGCCCTGGTTGATGATCGCGATGGGGTGATAACGCTCGACGGCGATCACGGTTGCGGCCGCGGCGTTCGAAACGCCCTTCAAGGTCTTTGACACGATGACGGGATAGCCGTCCAGCGTGCCGCGCCAGAACGTCCAGCCTCCAACCCGCTCGACGGTCGCGCGATCCAGACGACTGGCCAGCTTCTCGATTTCGATCTGCATGGCCCCCTGCACCACCACGGGGCGGACGCTGGGCATTGGACTTTGGGCACGGGCCGCAACCGGGATTGCGAGCGAGACCACAATCAGGAACGCCGAGAAACGCGCCATCGAAGAATCCTCCAGAGAGCGGTACGGTCAGATCTTGCCCCAATCCCAGATGCCGTATCGCACGTCTTGCGGCACCGGATGTCCGCACTGCTTGAGCGTCAGAAGAATGCTCCCGCGGTGGTGCGCGTCGTGCGCGATCAAATAGCCCATCATCGGCGCCGCCCCGCGCTTGAATCCTTTCACCTCGCCGCCGGCGTCGATCGCGCGTTCGAGCATCGATGCGACACCGTCCGCGGACTCCGCGAGCCGGGTTCGAAGCTGTGCTCGACCGACGTCACGCTTCGTGTCGATCTTCTTTTGTCCCAGCCAGAGATCCCGCGCGCACACTTCGAGCCAGCTGAGCCGCACGTTGTGGAGGTGCGCGAACTGGAGCGCCACGGTACGTCCGCCGCGATCAAGTCCGCTTCAGCGAGATTCGCTCCAGTCAGATCCGCGCATCGCAAGTCAGCATTCATCAGGTTCGTCGCGTGGAGTGAAGCACCGCGAAGGCTCACGCGCGAGAAGTTCACGGTGGTCGCTTCACCGCAATTCAACCTTTGCAAATAGTTCAAGAGTTTCCACCTCCGATGGCGGGTGCAGGACGTAGCGCACTGCTAAGTCTTCAGCGTGTGGAAAATTCGCGTCTCGAATGCGTTCAGCCGCTTTCATGACATCGTAGGCCGTATGACGCAACTGGACGTCTGGTCCAAGCAGGAGCCAATAGGCACCTGGTGGCGGCGCAAACGGCATTCCCACACTGCCAGCATTCACCACCCGGATCCTCCCGATCGTCCGATCAAACTGCATGTGGGTATGACCGCAGACGACGAGAGGCACGTTGACTCCTTCAAACACCGGCACGAGGCGGTCTTCGGGTGTCGAGCGTGTAAAGCACTCGGTGTCGTTTCGCGGTGTCGCGTGGCAGAACAACACCTCGCCTAACCCGCGAATCTCGACGCGGCATGTTGCCGGCCAGCTGGCTAATGTCCGCTCGTGCTCAGGATGAAGCTGTTGCGCCGTCCAGCGGATGACCTCTCGGAACTGTTCTGGAACCTCGCTAATGTCTTTGCCGGTCATTTGTGCAAGCACGACACGGTCGCCATTGCCGCGGATGAACTGCACGGGAACGTCGAGGTCCAGCAAGCACGCGATCGTTTCACGCGGCATCGGGCCCGGAAGCACGTCGCCCCCGATGATCACCTGGTCTACCGCTGCGTCACGAATATCGTTGAGTACCGCCTCGAGTGCGGGAAGGTTTCCATGAATGTCGTAGATTGCAGCGACCCGACTCACAGACCCTCCTTCCTTCTCGCGAGAGGACGCTCTAATACCAATTCTCGGATGGCGGAAACCGTCCGATCGATTTCGTCTTCGGTGTTGTAGTAGTGCGGCGAGATGCGCAGCGATGTCGTTACGCCCTTCTCATCGTAATCGATCACCGCGTACGCGCGTATCTGCGCGTTGGTATTGATCCGCCGGTCGCGGAGGGCAGCCACCAGGTCACGGGGATTCCAGCCGTCTATCCACGCGGAGACGATGCCACACAGATCGGTACCGCGGTCAAGGACTCGCACCTTGTCGATCGCGCTGAGTGCCTGCCGCAATCGACCAGCCAATGCCCGCACCCGGTCTCGGATCCTCTCGAGTCCAAGGGCTGTCGCATACCGAGCGGCCTCTCCCGTTCCGAGCACCAGAGCCCAGGCGAACTCCCAGTTCTCGAAACGTTTCGCGTCTCGCACTGCGCGATACCGGTCCGCAGCGATCCACTCCGCCCCTCTCATGTCGATGAAGAGCGGCTCGAGACCTCGTTCTAGTACGCGGTCGGACACGTAGAGAAAGCCCGCGCCCCGAGGCCCGCGCAAGTATTTGCGCGAAGTCGCCGACAGGAAATCGCATTGGAGCTCGCGGACGTCGACAGGCATCTGTCCGATCGATTGGCAGGCGTCCACCAGGTAGAGGACTTCTTCGTCACGGCACACGGACCCGACCGCGCCGACGTCCTGCACGAGGCCGGAGTTCGTTGGAACATGGGTCACGCAGACGAGCTTGGGGCGGTGGCGGCGAATCAATTCCGGCATGGCCCGTACGTCGACGCCGCCTTCGACTCGGTCCGGTGCCCGCAGAACCCGCACTCCCATTCGTGCCTGGAGGGAGAGAAACTGAATCTGGTTGGACACGTAATCGTTGCGGGTCGTCAGAATCAGATCGCCAGGTTCGAACGGAATCGAAGACAGCGCCTGCACGTAGGACGCCGTCGCGCTTTCTGTAAAGGCGATGTTCTCGGGCCGTGTCCCAATCAGGTTGGCGACAGATTGATACGCGCTCTGCACGGCATCACGACGCGCGTCTGCGGCCTCATAGCCACCGATGCGGCTCTCCAGGGTGAGGTGATCCTGAATAATCCGTACGACAGGCTCCGGCATGAGCGCCGAGCCTGCGTTGTTCAAATGGATGCGCTCCTCACACCCCGGAGTCTCAGCACGTAATCGCTGGAGGTTCACAGGATCTAAGCCGTCCCGACGAAAGTCAACGCGACCTCAGAACCACAGTCGTTAATTTAGCGGTCTTTGCCGTTTTCCATGCCTTCCACACGCGCCGTCTTCAGGGGACCGGTTCCAGGGGCAGATCCCCGCAGCCGTGCCAGATCGCGGCGACATAGCTGTCGACTGTGCGAAAGCCATACGCGCGATGGCTGACGACT
>JACPZV010000086.1 GCA_016195295.1 Acidobacteriota bacterium | reverse complement strand
CTTCGCGACGGCGACGGCCAGGACGGGCGAACGGCATCCAAGTTGCCCTGAAACCCAATCAGCCGGTTCGCTTGGCGGATTTCCGGCGGGAGGGTGTTATGACGCGACTTGGAGCGCTGGCGGCCGCATGCGGCGTGGGACTCACGTCGGCCGTGCTGGTCGCGGGCGGGCTGCAGACTAGCACCAGGTACTCAAGCAACAGTGATTTCCAGTCCTTCTGCGCGTCGTGTCATGGCACGTCGGGCAAAGGCGACGGCGTTCTCGCGCGTTCGCTCAGTAAGCGACCCGCCGATCTCACCCAATTGAAGAAGAAGAACGATGGCGTGTATCCCGCGGACGCCGTCTTCAAAGTCATCGATGCCGGCCATGAATCCGCGGACATGCCCGCGTGGACCCAGGTGTTCGCCAAGTCCCAGGAAAGCGCGGGGACCGGCGCGGCGAAGGAGAGAATCCGCAGTCTTGTGGATTACCTTGAGACGATCCAACAGAAGCCATAGACCGCGAAGACGAAGGCCCCGCGCAAGCCGGAAATGAAGAACTATGACCTGCCGAAAGACGATGTTGACGCGCTGGTCGTGTACATGGCAACACTGAAGAAGAAATAAGGTGCGCCGACACCTTGTCGAGCCATTTCGAGCGGCAATGGTCTTGCTGGACTCACTGCATAGGAGGGTCTGACATGCGTTCGAGTTTGCTGGCGGCAATGTTGTGTGTAGGCCTCGCCGCGACCGCCGCGGCGCAGGACGCGAAGGTCGCGAAAGGGCAGCAGCTCTTTGCGGATCAGAAGTGCACGCTGTGCCACTCGGTGGCCGGCAAGGGCAATGCGAAGGGATCGCTCGATGGCGTCGCGGGCAAAGTCTCGGCCGACGAGATCCGCAACTGGATCACCGACGCGAAAGGCATGACGGCCAAGACAAAGGCAACGCGGAAGCCGGAAATGAAGGCCTACACGTTGTCGAGAGACGACGTGGATGCGCTCGTGGCGTACTTGGAGACGTTGAAGAAGTAGTCCCCCGCAGAAATACGACGCCGGCATTCACGCCGCCGCCCTGAAGCGAGGTGATTCACGCGCACCCGTGTGCGGATTCACGATACGTCCAAGTGGGACCCGAGCTCGTGGCCGGCCGACTGCACCGGCGCCGGCTTCCACGAGGCGCCGCGCGGGGTTCCTGCCGACGGTGTTCTTCTACATCTTCCGTCTCCGGAAGCCGCCGGGCTTCGTGGGGCACAATCCGGTCGCGGGCGCGACCTACTCGCTCGTGTTCTGTCTGTTCCTCACGATGATCGTGACCGGCGTCGCGATCTACAGCGGCGGCGCCGCCGTGGGGTCGGTGCTGCACCCGTTCCGTTTCCTGATCCCGCTGATCGGCGGACTGCAGACCGCGCGGTGGATTCACCACGTCCGCGTGGGATCTCCTCGATGAGGCTCATGCTCTCGTGAACGTGGCGCCAGGCTTTCAGCCGGGCGTCGAGGCTCGTCTGAAAGGCTCGCCCTACGTGTCTTCCCCACGGCGAATCTGGTAGTGTCTTCCTCTATGCGCCTCACGATGCGATTCGTCGGGAACGGCGTGTCCATCCTCGGCATGGCGTTGATGACGGCCAGTGCCGTGCTCTTTCTCATCGTGTTCTTCGCCGAACTCTTCGGGCTCCACACGAACCCCTACAGCGGGCAGTGCCACTGGCCCGAGAAATTCCACGGCGACAAGATCCTCCGCGTGCCCGAGTACGTGTCACAAAATGGAGTGACACGGCCCGATGGCTTGGCATTCCGCCTGCAACCGAAGACCAGCGTCCGGCCGAAACCGCCGGATTCTCGGCGCTCGTCAAACGGAGCGACTTCATGATGCCTGAATCTCGTAACGGTTTTCCGGCGCGCAGCCTCTTGATGACGCTTGCGGTCGTGTGGGCCGTTTCCGTCAGCGCGGTGGCGGCGAAGCCGGAGCCCGAATCCAAAGCGATCAACGCGGCCGTCGCGCAGGCGGCCGACTACGTCGGCCAGGACACCTGCCTCGTCTGCCACGGCGATCGCAACTACGTCGGCACGGCGCACGCGCTGACGTCCAATGACCGGACGCCGGCATCGACGCATGGCTGCGAGAGCTGCCATGGTCCCGGCAAGGCGCACGCCGAGTCCGCCGGCGACAAGACGAAGATCGTGAACCTGAAAACGCTCACGCCCCAGCGGGCGAGCGAGACGTGCACGGCCTGTCACGATCGCGCCAAGCACGCCCTGTGGGCCGGCAGCCAGCACGACCAGCGCAACGTCGGATGCCTGAATTGCCACAGCGTCCATTCGCCCAAAGGCGAGAAACAGATCAAGGCCAGCACGGAGCCCGAGCTGTGCGGCACGTGCCACAAGAACATCGTGAACCGGCTGTACCGCTTCAACCACATGCCGGTTCGCGAGGGGAAGATTCAGTGTTCGTCGTGTCACAACCCGCACGGGTCGACGAATCAGAAGCTCCTCAAGATGGGCACGACCGTTGACGAGAGTTGTACGAGTTGCCACACCGAGAAACGCGGGCCGTATCTGTGGGAGCACGCGCCGGTCGCCAACGCCTGCGTGACGTGCCATGACCCGCACGGTTCGAACAACGAGCGCATGCTCGCGTCCAAGCCGCCGTTCCTCTGTCAGCGCTGCCACGTGACCTCGCGGCATCCGCCGACGGTGTACGACGGCTTCCTGTTGAAGAACTCGACCAACGCCAACAAGGTGTTCGGGCGCGAGTGCCTGGCATGTCATCAGCAGATTCACGGATCGAATGCGCCGTCGGGCAAGGCGTTCCTGCGCTAGGCGAGGAGTGATGCGATGCGCGACCGACTGACAGCAATGACTGCCGCGCTGCTGCTCGCCTCCGCGACCGTCGCGAGCGCGCAGCCGACGCCGCCCAGGGTGTCGGCGCCCGCCGCTGCGCCGACCGTAGGCGACTGGACGGGGTCTGTCGATTTCGGGTTCCGTTCCGACTCATCCACGGGCGACAACGCCCGCTACGAACGCTACCGCGACCTGCGCGACGGGTCGGCGTCCCGGTTCGTCGTCGGGAAGGACAACGAGACGTTCATGTTCAAGGCCACGGCCGAGAACGTCGGGTACCACGATCAGCGCTACTCCGTGAACTACAACGGCGGGAAAGCCAAGGTCTCGTTCCTGTGGGATTCCACGCCGCTCAACTACAGCTACCTCACGTCCACGCCGTTTGTGGAGGCATCACCCGGCGTGTTCACGCTGAGCACGGCGGCGCGGGGTCAGGTGCAGGCGAAGGCACCCGGAATCGTCGGCGTGCCGCAGAGCGCGGCGCTGCTCGGCACGGCCTCCATCTATCGTGGTCTCGCGCAGCCATTCGACCTGCAGCAGCGGCGAGACAGCGCCAGCTTCGCCGTGACCTACAACGCCACCAAGGAGCTGGGCGCCAACTTCTCGTTCACCAGCACGAAGAAGACGGGCCACCAGCCCTGGGGTGCGTCCTTCTCGTTCAACAACGCCAACGAGCTGCCGCTTCCGCTCGACAACCGCGCCAACGACATGTCGGCTGGCCTCGAGTGGGCCAACGCGGACGGCATGCTGCGCGTGGCGTGGGACGGCTCCTGGTTCACCAACAGCATCAAGGAACTCGTGTGGGACAACCCGTTGAGGCTGACGGACACGACGCCCTACGACCCCAGCGGCTACAGCAACGGCAACGGCCCGGCTCGCGGGCGGATGTCGGTGGCGCCGAGCAGCGCCATGAACGCGGTGAGTCTTACCGGGCTCTACAAGATGCCGTCGCACACGACGATCAGCGGCATCATGTCGTTCACAAACATGACGCAGGATGACCCGCTCATCCCGTGGACCATCAACCCGGTGATCAGCCCGCTGATGAAGGCGTTGCCGCGCCAGACGGCCCAGGCCAAGGTCGGGGGCATCAACGGCCTGTTCACGTTCACGTCGCGGCCGAACAACTTCTTCGGCCTGTCGATGCGCTACCGGTTCAACGATCACCAGAACCTGACGCCGGAGTTCGATGCGACCAACTACGTCCGCTTCGACGCCGTGCCGGAACCCACGGGCGGCCCGACCGAGCAGTTCGACATCCGCGAGAACACGTTCGATCTGACCGGCACGTTCCGCGTGGCGCCGTACACCTCGCTCCGCGTCGGCTACATCTACGACGACTTCAACCGGACGGGACGGGCCTTCAGCGACATGCGGGACTACACGTTCCGCACATCGGTCGATACGGTGGGGAACCAATACCTCACCATCCGCGCGATCTTCGATCACACCAAACGCATCGGCTCGGGCTTCTCGGAAGCGTCGATCGAGGACGGCGGCGCGCAGCCCGGTCTCCGCTTCTACGATGAAGCGGACCGCGACAGGAATCGCGGCACGCTGCTGTTCATCGTCACGCCGGTCTCCCAGGTGGATTTCACGGCGTCGGTGTCGTCGGGCAAGGACGTCTACACCGGTCCGGGACACGACTTCGGTCTGCTGAACAACGACAACACGTCGTACAACGCGGGCATCAACATCAATCCGATGGCGCACGTGAACGTCGGCGCCAGTTACGGCTACGACAAGTTCTCCTCGCTGCAGTCGTCGCGCAACGCCAACCCTCCGGGCACGGACTACGGCAGCTGGACCGACCCCAACCGGACGTGGAACCTGAACAACGACGAGAAGGTCAACAACGTCAACGTCTACCTGGATGTGCTGAAGGCCATTGCGAAGACGGACATCCGGCTGAGCTATGACTACAGCGATTCGGACAACGCGTTCATCCATAGCGGGCCGCGGATCCAGGAGTTGTCGACCAATACCTTCCTGACGCCAGGGGACGCCAGGCCCTGCGCCACCGGGTTGACCTCGTGTTTCGAAGCGCTGCCGGCCGTGACCAACAAGTGGCAGCGCTTTTCGGTCGACCTCAAGTACTTCGCGACGGCACAGGTGGGCGTCGGCGTGGGCTACTGGTACGAGAAGCTGGACGTCACCGACTACAGCGCGATCGACATTCCCGGCCAGACCGGCACACCGCGGATTGATTACCTCGGTGAGATTTCCACCGGCTACGGAAGCCGTCCCTACAAGGGGCAGACGGCGTTTGTGAGAGTGCTGTATCTGTTCTGAGGTTCAGGGTTCAAGGTTCAGGGTTCGAGTCGGTGGTTCAGGGTTCGGCGTGGTTGCCGGGCCCTGAACTCGTGAGGAGCCTGGCGGGCAGTGCCCCCTCCGCACCGTTCGTCAGGTTCCTTTTTCTGGGTGGCTGGTGGCTGGTGACTGGTGACCGGAAGACCGGGAAATTCCCGTTGCGCAGCGATTTTTTCCCCAGCCTCTAGACCCGAGCCTCCAGCCTCCTCGCCCAAACGCAAGCAAAGTCATCCAATTCCTCCCGGCATCGCGCTTGCCTGTAAAACCGTGGCTGGTGACTGGTGACTGGTGACTGATTCCATTCCATGTCCTGCCACATCGCGCACGAACAGGCCCTTGCCGCCGCCCGGCCCCTCACGCTTCGCGCGCATCCGCTGCGCATCGCGCTCGTCGGTCAACCCAACGTCGGCAAGAGCGTCGTCTTCGGGCGCCTGACGGGCCGCTACGTCACGGTTTCGAACTACCCCGGCACGACGGTCGCCATCACGAAGGGACGGTCGCTCGTCGGCGCGGAGGTGTGCGACGTCATCGATACGCCAGGCGTCAACGCGCTCGACGGGACGATCAGCGAGGACGAGCGGATTACTCGCGACGTGCTCATCGGCGACGAGACCGATCTGGTCGTGCAGGTGGCCGATGCTCGCAACCTGCGCCGCGCCCTGATGCTCACCAGCCAGATCGCCGTGTTCGGCAAGCCGATGATCCTCGCGCTGAACATGGTGGACGAAGCGTTCGCGCGCGGCGTCGTGGTTGACGCGTCCGCGCTCGAGGCCGAGCTCGGCATCCCGGTGATCGAGATGGTCGCCGTCGAGGGACGCGGGCTGGCCGAGTTGCGCGACGCGCTCGTCCGGGCCGCGGTCCCGCAGGTGCCGCCGTCGACGCGCGCCAATGCCGCCGCGCGAGCGGACTGGGCCCACACGCTGACGGCGCGCGTGCGTCACGTCAGCACGATCTCCCTCGCCCGCATCCAGGAGACGCTCGCGCGGGCGACGCGCCGGCCGGTGACGGGCCTGCCGATTCTCGTGGTCGTGTTGTACGCGCTGTATCTGTTCGTCGGCGTCTTCGGCGCGCAGACGCTCGTCAAGCTGCTCGAAGACGGAGTCTTCGGCAAAGGGATCAATCCCGCGTCGATCTGGCTGGCCGACCATTTCATACCGTTCGCCTTCATCCGCGATTTCCTGGTCGGCCAGTACGGGCTCATCACGATGGGCGTGACCTACGCGATCGCGATCGTGCTGCCGGTGGTCGCGACGTTCTTCCTCATGTTCGGCTTCCTCGAGGACAGCGGATACATCCCGCGGCTCGCAATCTTCTGCGATCGGATGTTCCGCGCGATGGGTCTGAACGGCAAAGCGGTGCTACCGATGGTTCTCGGTCTCGGCTGCGACACGATGGCGACGATGACGACCAGGATCTTGGGGACGCCGAAGGAGCGGCTGATCGCGATCCTGCTGCTGGCGCTCGGCATTCCGTGCTCGGCGCAGCTCGCCACGATCATGGGCATCCTCGGCGGGATCTCGTTCGCGGCGCTCGCGACGCTCTTCGCCGTCGTGCTGGGACAGATGTTCCTGGTCGGCTGGCTGGCGGCGCGCGTCCTCAAAGGGGAGCGGTCGGAGTTCATCCTCGAGCTGCCGCCGATTCGCTGGCCGCGGCTCGGCAACCTGCTGACGAAGACGCGGCTGCGCGTGTGGTGGTACCTCGGCGAAGCGGTGCCGCTGTTCCTCGTCGGCACCGTGCTGCTCTTCGCCCTTGATCGCGCCGGCCTGCTCGGCTTCGTCGCGGCGGCCGGGC
>JACPZV010000245.1 GCA_016195295.1 Acidobacteriota bacterium | reverse complement strand
GACGTCGACGAGGCCACGCTCCTGAAGACGGCGCCCGATCTCGAGATCGCCGGCAATCGCGTCACGCTCGAAGGGCTCCGTTATCGAATCGAGCTCGCGCTGCCCGGCGCGTCCGGCACGTTGATGCTCGATGCCGCGCCGGGACAATCGCTGCCGCCGGCGACCATTCGCGGCGCGCGCGGGTGGATCACGGGCTACACCGCGCCCGTGCTCGCTGGAACGGTGAACGGCGCGCTCGCGATCGGTCGCGATCGGATCGCGATCGCTCGCGCGGCGGGCTACCACGATCACAATTGGGGATTCTGGGAGGGCGTGCGCTGGCAGTGGGGGCAGGTCGCGTACGGCGATCTGTCGATCGTCTACGGCCGCGTGTTTCCGCCGGCCGATGTCGCCGATCCGGATCGCCTTCCAGGGTTCCTCGGCGTGCTCGGCGCCACGGGCCCGCTCGGCTTTTCAACGAACGTGTCGATTCAGGAAACGAGCGACGGCACGGCGGCGCCTACGAGGCTGTTTGTGTACGCACGCGGCCGGTCGATCGATCTCAATCTCGCGTTTGCCGTCGATCGGTCCGTGCGTACGGCGATGCCCCTCACTGCCCCCGCGCGCGCGTCAGGGGCGATTCTGGATTTCCTGCAGCTCGGCGGCGAGTATCGAGTCACCGGGCATGTCGGCGATCGAAAGGTCGACTTCGCGGCGAGAGGCGCGGCGGAAACGTTTCGGCCGAGGTGAGGCGGTTACGCGTCGATCGTCGTGACGTCGTACGCGGCAAACAGCGGGTCGGCCGTGAGAATCTGGAGATTCTCCATCTGGGCCTGCGCGATCAGCACGCGATCGAATGGATCCCGATGGTGCCGGGGCAAGGTCGCGACGTGCAGCGCGTGGCTGTGCTCGATCGGAAGCGGCACCACCCGGAGCGCTTCGAGCCGTGAAGGCACGTATCGGCCGGGGGGTTCAGGTAGCCGAAGCTTCCCGACTGAATACTTGATCGCGATTTCCCACGCACTGGCCGCCGACAGGTACAGTTCGTCACCGCCGCGCTCCACGAGCGACCGCGCCTTCGGCGATAGCCGGTCGGGACTCAGCGTCATCCACAGCCAGCACTGTGTGTCGAGCAGAATCCTCACCGCTCGAAATCGTCCAGGATGTCGTCCGGAAGAGGCGCGTCAAAGTCCGGGGCAATGTATCCGCGTCCCGCGTCCATGCCGAGCACGCGTTTTCCGGGCGGCGCGAATGGGAGCAGCCGTGCGACCGGCCGGCCGGACTTGGCGATAATCACTTCGTCACCGGCCGCCACGCGTGCGAGCAGGCGGGACAGATGCGTCTTGGCTTCGTGGACGTTGACGATCTTGGGGCGCTTCATTGGGACATTATGACTAAGTCAGAGGACTAAGTCTACAATCTCGTCACTTTCCCCTCCAGACGGGCTTGCGCTTCTCCAGAAACGCCGTGACGCCCTCGCGGAAATCCTCGCTCGTGTAACACATCTCGACGATGTCCGCGTCTTCGCCAGGTCCGAGGCGGCGCTTTGCTTCGAGGCGACGAATCAGCTCCTTCGTCGCGCGCAGGGTGCGTGGGGCGTTCGAGGCGATGGCGGTCGCCAGTTCGCGCACAACGCGATCGATCTCGTCAGCGGCGGCGATGCGCGTCACGATGCCGAACTTCTCCGCTTCCGCCGCATCGACAAAACGGCCCGTGAACAGCAAATCCTTCACGCGGCTGGGACCCATGAGATCGACCAGCCGGCCGTACGTCGCGCCTGACAGACAATTGCCCAGCGTCCGCGCGATGGGTATTCCGAAGGTCGATTCGGGCGTCGCCACGCGCAGATCGCACGTCAACGCGATCGCGCATCCGCCGCCGGCCGCCACACCCTGGACCTGCGCGATCGTCGGCTTCGTCACCCGCTCGAGCCGGTCCAGCACCCGATCGAGGCGCTCCTCGTACTTGATGCCGTCCTCTCGATCACGGAAGCTCTGAAACTGCGAGATGTCGGTGCCGGCGACGAACGCCTGGCCGCCTTCGCCGCGCAGAACCAGTACGCGCACGGTCGCGTCGGCATCCACGCGGTCGCAGGCGGCCACCAGCGCGTCGTACATCTCCCACGTCATCGCATTGCGCGCTTCGGGCCGAGGGCGTGCGCGTGCTCGACGTCACGCAGGTCATGGCCGGCCCCTTCTGCGCGATGCTCCTCGCCGATCTGGGCGCGGACGTCATCAAGATCGAACCGCCGTCAGGCGATCCGACGCGCGAGATGCCGGGCGCGGTCGGCGCCGACAGCCCGAGCTTCAACGCCGTCAACCGCGGCAAGCGTTCCGTCGTGCTGAATCTTAAAACGAAGGAAGGCCGAGACGTCTTCCTCCAGCTGGCCCGCACGACTGACATCGTAATCGAGAATTACCGGCCCGGCGTGATGGCGTCGCTCGGACTGGACTACGGAACGCTGTCCGCGATCAACCCGCGTCTGATCTACGCGTCGATCTCCGGTTACGGTCAGACCGGTCCGCAGCGGGCGAAGGGCGGCTTCGATCTCATCGCGCAGGGCGTCTCCGGCATCATGTCGATCACGGGCGAGCCCGGCGGGCCGCCCGTGAAGTCCGGCGTCCCGATCACCGATCTGAGCGCGGGACTCTTCGCGCTCGTCGGGATTCTCGCGGCGGTCGAGGCGCGTCATCGCACCGGCGTCGGACAGCAGGTGGACGCATCGCTGGTCGACGCGGGCGTCGCGCTGTCGGTGTGGGAGGCGACCGAGTATTTCTCCGGCGTCGGCATCCCGACGGCGCTCGGATCCGCGCACCGGATGAACGCGCCGTACCAAGCGATCCGCTGCGCGGACGGCTACATCACGATCGGCGCCGCGAACGAGCGTCTGTTCCGGCGGCTGTGCGAGACGCTCGGCCATCCTGAATGGAGGACGCTGCCGGAGTTCGTCGACAACGCAAGCCGGGTGAAGCATCGGGCGGCGCTAGCCGAGCGCATCGAGTCCATCACATCACGCGAGCCGCGCGCGCACTGGCTGGATCTGCTCGAGGCCAACGACATCCCGTGCGGGCCGATCAACGACTACGCGCAGGTGTTCGCGGATCCGCAGGTCGTCGCGCGCGAGATGATCGTCAACGTCGATCATCCGACGCTCGGTCCGCTGACAACGCTCGGCTCGCCGATCAAAATGAGCGGGACGCCGCCGGACGTCACGCGCCGCGCGCCGATGCTCGGCGAACACACGGACGAAGTCCTCGCGGAGGCCGGTCTGAGCAAGGATGAGATCGCCGCGCTGCGTCAGTCCGGCGCGGTTCTGTAGGGCCGGTTCTGTAGTTCTGTAGGGCGGGTCCTTTCGGACCCGCCGGTCAGCCGGGTCCAAAAGGACGCGGCCTACACGTCGGCGAGCCGGGTCCCAAAGGACCCGGCCTACAAATCCAGCGCGGGCCAGACGCGCGGCTGGCCACTTGCCTGCTCGAAGGCGTGGGCCATCTGCAACAAGCCCCAGTCGTCTTGATGGCGCGCGACGATCTGTAATCCGACGGGCAAGCCATCGTCGGTGAAGCCGACAGGCACCGAGATGGCCGGATGACCGGTGATCGAGATGTAGTAGCAGGACTTCATCCAGTCGATGTAGGTCTCCATCGCCACGCCGTCGATCTCGGTCGGGTACGGCTGCGTCACGTCGAATGGCGGCGCCTGGACCGTCGGGAGCACGAAGAACTCGTAGTGCTCCATGAACTGCCGGAGACGTTGGTACAACTCCGTGCGCTTGAGTTCCGCGCGGCCGATGTCCGCCACCGTCAGGCGCCGGCCGCGATCGAGTTCCCAGAGGATCGTGTCCTTCATCAAGGCGCGATGCTCAGCGGCGAGATCGGCATAGGCGGCAACGAACGACAGGGCGCGCGCGGTCTTAAAGACTTCGTCCGCGCCGCGGAAATCCGGTTGGGCGTCTTCGACGCGGCAGCCGAGGCCGTCGAACACTCGACGCTGGTCATTGACGATCGTGCGCACGCGCGGATCCACCGGAAACCCGAGGTCCTGCCACCACGCGACGCGCACGCCCCTGAAGTCGCGGTCGAGCGGCGCGGCGAACGCGCGCCCCGGCTCGCTGAGCGAGATAGGCGACCGGCGGTCCGGCCCGGCGATCGCGCTGAGCAGTAGCGCGACGTCAGCAACCGACCGGCCCATCGGACCGTCGACGCTAAGCGTCGACCACCCAAGGCGCGACGGCCAGATCGGCACGCGACCCGGCGACGGCCGCATCCCGACGATGTTGCAGAAGCTGGCGGGATTGCGGAGGGATCCGCCCATGTCGGTGCCGTCGGCGATCGGCAGCATCCCGCAGGCCAGCGCGACGGCTGCCCCACCGCTGCTGCCGCCGCAGGTTTTCATCCGGTCGTACGGATTCAACGTCGCGCCGAACACGGGATTGAACGTCTGCGATCCGGCGCCGAACTCCGGCGTGTTCGTCTTGCCGACGAGAATCGCGCCGGCCGCGCGGACGCGCTCCACGAGCAGCGAGTCGTCTGTCGGCACGAAGTCTTTGTAGATCGGTGACCCGAACGTCGTGCGAATCCCCCTGGTCAGCTGGAGATCCTTGTGCGCGATCGGGAGCCCGTGCAGCGGACCGATGACGGCGCCCCGCGCCAGCGCCTCGTCTGCGTCTCGCGCGCGGGCCATCGCCCGCTCGGAGACGAGCGTGACGATCGCGTTGACCTTCGGATTGATGCGCTCGATCTGCTGCAAGTGTGCCGTCACGACGTCGCGCGCGGAGAGATCCTTCGCGCGAATCAACCGTGCGAGCTCGACGGCGCTCAATTGGCAGAGGTCGGACATGATTCGCTCGACGCCGGGTCCGAAAGGACCCGGCCTACAAGTCCCCTAAGAGGCTAAGAACTCGAGCGCCGCTGTCACACCGCCGCGCGTGAACGGGACGCCGGCCGCGGCGAGTCCCATCTCCACGCCGCTCAGCGTGCCGGCGAGCATGAGATCGTTGAAGTCGCCCAGATGGCCGATGCGGAAAACCCGGCCTTTCAGCGTGCCGAGGCCCGTCCCGAGCGACATGTCGAACCGCTCGAGCACGATCTTGCGAAACACGTCGGCATCGTGGCCGTCCGGCATGAGCACGGCGGTCACGGTGCTGCTGTATTCGTCGGGATTCAGGCACAGCAGCTCGAGTCCCCAGGCGCGCACGGCGCGGCGCGTTGCCTCCGCGTGTCGGCAGTGCCGGGCGAACACGGCCGGCAGTCCCTGCTCGAGCAACATCGCGGCGGCCTCGCGCAGGCCGTAGAGAAGATTCGTCGCCGGCGTGTAGGGAAAGAAACCCGACGCGCCGTCCTTGATCATCGGCGCCCAGTCCCAGTACGCGCGCGGCAGGCCCGCGGATTTCGACGCGGCGATCGCCTTGTCGCTGATCGCATTGAAACCGAGACCCGGCGGCAACATCAGACCTTTCTGCGAGCCGCTGACGGTGACGTCGACGCCCCACTCGGCGTGCCGGTACTCGATCGAGCCGAGCGACGAAATCGTATCGACGAGCAGCAGCGCGGGATGGCGCACCGAGTCGATGCGCCGCCGAATCTCGGCCACGCGGCTCGTGACGCCCGTGGACGTCTCGTTGTGCACGATGGCCACGGCTTTGATCGCGCGCGCGCGATCGTCTTTGAGTCGCGCTTCAACCAAGGCGGGATCGACGCCGTGACGCCAATCGCCGGGCTCGAAGTCCACCTTCAGGCCGAGCCGCACGGCCATGTCGCGCCACAGCGTCGCGAAGTGCCCGGTCTCGACCATCAACACGCGATCGCCGGACGACAGCGTGTTCACCAGCGCGGCTTCCCACGCGCCGGTTCCACTCGAGGGGTAGATGACGACCGCGCCTGTCGTCTGGAAGACGCGCTGCAGGCCGGCGATCGTTTCGCGAGCGAGCGAGGCGAAGGCAGGACCGCGATGATCGATCGTCGGCTGCGCCAGCGCGCGCAGCACGCGATCGGGAACGTTGGTCGGACCCGGAATCTGGAGAAAGTGCCGCCCGCTCTTCACGTCCGCGTCACCCCGCTCACGTTGGCCCCGCGTCTTGTTTGAGGTCACTCCGTCGCGTGCGCAAGTTGAGTGGCCGCGATGCGGGCGTGATGGGCCGTCCGCATCGGCTTGACGACGAAGAACGCCGTGGCCGCCACCGCGAGATTCGCGACCGTGGCGACAAGGAAGACCGCATGCCAGCTGCCGGTGTAGCTCTGCAACCAGCTCGCCGCCGGCACCAGGAACGACGCCGTGCCCTTGGCGGTGTACAACAGGCCGGCGTTGGTGGCGGCGTACCCCGAGCCGTACATGTCCGTGCACAGCGCCGGGAAGAGGCTGTAGATCTCGCCCCATGTGAAGTACACCAGTCCGGCGGTGGCGATGAACATCCAGGGCGTGTTGCCAATCGTGCCGAGCGCCCAGTAGGCGCATGCGCCGCCGACGAACACGACGGCCATCGTATTCTCGCGTCCGAAATGATCGGACACCCATCCGAAGGTCGGCCGTGCCAGCCCATTCAGAATGTTGTCCACGATCCCCGCCATGACGAGCACGGTGGAGCTGACGAACAGGAAGTTCACCGGCAGGCCGGCAATCTTGTAGTCCCGCGCGATCGGCGCGACCTGCGCGGTGACCACGAGACCGCTCGACGCCACCAGCACGAACATGACGTAGAGAGTCCAGAAGGCCGGCGTCCGGATCATTTCCATCGGCTTGAAGTCGCGCGCGCTCTGGCTGAGCCTGCGCGCGGCCTTCGGCGCTTCGCCCGGCTTCGGCGCCTTCAGCAGCGGCGACAGCACCAGGATGACCACGCCCTGGCCGATGCCGAACCAGAGAAACGCGGCGTCATAGCCGTAGGTGCTGATCACGTGGATGATGGGATACACAGTCGCCGCCGCGCCCGCGCCGAAACCTGCAGCCGTGAGGCCCGCGGCGAGGCCCCGCCGGTCGGCGAACCACTTGAGCGCGTTGCCGACGCAGGTCCCGTAGACGGCGCCGGCACCGACGCCGGCGAGCATCTCCGCGAAGTACAGCATCGGGAGCGAGCTCGCGATCGAATTGAGCGACCACGCCAGCGCAACCACGATGCCGCCGAGCATGACGACGATGCGCGGGCCGAAGCGATCGACGAACCAGCCCTCCACGGGCACCAGCCAGGTTTCCGTGGCGACGAAAATCGTGAACGCGACCTGGATCTCCGTCCGGCTCCAGTGGTACTTCGCGTTGATCGGATCGACGAAATAGGTCCACCCGTACTGAAGGTTGGCGATCATCACCATGCAGATGACGCCGGCCACCAGTTGAAGCCAGCGATTCACCGGAAGCGCGCTGCTGGAAGGTTCGCTCTGTGCCATCGGTCGCCCGCCTCCTCGTCTTCGCCTCACGCGCCGATAGCTTAGCGCAGGTTCAACGGCCGGGATCCAGATCTCGCATGACCACGCGCAGCACCTGTCCGGCGACGCGCGCGTCGTGGTCTGTCACGGGCCGCTCGGTCCCACGCACGTCGTCTGCGATCTCGCGATACTGTCGCGCCACCGCCGGCAGTCGGGCGCAGCCGCCTCGAATCAGACCTCTTTGTTCCGCCGCGGCGATTCGTTGATCGAAAGACCATGCGGCGATCACTGAGGAGGCTGGAGGCTGGGGGCTGGCCTGCCCCGCCGAAGCGGGCGCAGCCTGCGAAGGCGGGTGGCTGGTGGCGGAGTGGTGCTCCAGCGCGTCGGTGATGATCGCTTCGAGCGCGCTCGACCACAGAATCAGCGCCAATCGCGCATCGCCGGCGTCGAGCGCCGCGTGGCCGTCGGTCAGGGCGCGCTCGAGGACTGGACGCAGCTCGGCGTTGTGCACGAAGTCGAACCGGGGCGCGCGCGGCGTCGCGCTCGAGGCCGCGGCCACATCCGTGATCTGAGACACAGACGAGCGCGCCTGCGACAGGACATCGAGCAGCCGATCCACGATCTCGGCGGCCGTCGCCTCGACGACCACGCCGCCGTCGGTCGAGCGCACGAGAAACGCGGCGCTGAACGCGCGCGAGAGCCAGTGTGCCTTGCTGCCTCCGGAGAGTTGATGGACGAGCGCCGCGCAATCCTGCTGCCACAGACGGACGGCCCCAAGCGAAGGCGCGTCGGCAAGACGACGCCCGCGCGTCACGAGCGCTTCGATCCGATCCAGCGCGACCTGGCGCACGTCCGTCATTGCGGATTGAGGAATGCGGAGTGCGGAGTGATTGAAGGATCGGTGATTCTGGCAATCCGCATTCCGCACTCCTCACCCCGCAATGGAATGGTGCAGCAGATCGGCAATCTGCTCGATGTGGCGCCGCATGGCGCGGGCCGCCGCCTCGCCGTCGCGCTTGCGTAGCGCCGCCACCACGGCCTCGTGGCCCTTGAGCGATCGCGCCGGACGGCCTTTCTGCTTCAGCGTGAGCTTGCGCGACTCGACGAGCAGATCGTTGAGCGTCTCCATGATGCGCACGATCACGCGATTGCGCGTGGCCCGGGCGAGGACGCCGTGAAAGGCCGTGTCCTCATCGATGGCCGACCGACCCGTCTTCAACTTGTGTCGCTGCGCGTCGAGGAGCTGTTCGAGCTCGGCCAGAATGCCGTCGGTCACCCGCGCCGCGGCAACGCGCGCCACGGCCGGCTCGAACATCCGCCTGACGTCCATCAGCTCGTCCTGCAAATCCTGCCGGTAGCTGAGAACGGACGCCAGCGGTGCCACGAGACGGTGGACGTCCAGCTCCTTCGGGAACGTGCCCTGCCCATGCCGCGTTTCGATCAGCCCGATGGTCTCGAGCGTGCGAAAGGCGTCGCGCACCGATCCGCGGCTGACGCCGAACCGCTCCGCCAGGTCGCGTTCGCCCGGCAGCGGCCGGCCCGCGGGAAACGTCCGATCGAGAATCAGCACGCGGATGCGATCGGCGATCGCCTCGGCCACGCGGGTCTTCTTGAGCGGAACGATCATGCCAGGCAGCCGCGAGGCGGCGCCGCGCGATCCGCGCTTGACACGCCCCCGCGCGGGTGTCAGACTTTGGCCCTTAACTGGTTCGACCACTGGGCCAGTATAGGAGAGAAAGTTGGAAGTGAAAAGGTAAAAGTTAAAAGTAAAGAGCCTCAAGCTTCACTTTTCAGTTTTCAGTTTCTAGTTTTCAGTTTCAAGATGGTCATGGTCTCTTTTCTCGCCCTCGGCTCCCCGGCCGTTGTCGCCCGCGCGATCGAGGAGTGCGCCCACGGCCAGGGCCACGTCAGCGCGATCGTCGTGCCCTGGGAGAGCACGCCTGAGGTGCTCAGCATGTCGGTGACTTCCGTGCGCACGGACGGCTGGGCCATCGAGCACATCAACCTCGGCACCATCCGCCTGATCGACCAGGGCGACGAGCGGACGGAGGTGGCCGTGACGGCCGAGCCGTCCGAGGCGCCCGATCGGCAGAAGCTCGCCGCCGTGTTCGAGCGATTCGTCGCGCTGCTCCACAACCAATTGCCGGCCGCCACGGCCAGGTCGTCATGACCGCTCCTTCAGACGATCGCGCCCCCGAGCCCACGCAGACCGTCGCGGCGACCACGATGACGCTGCGCGTGGCGGAAGCGCGCGTCGAGGACATCGGCCACGCCATCGCGCGGCTGGCGCCGGACGATCTCGTGCGGCTCGGCGCCCGACCGGGCGACATTCTGAAAATCACCGGCCGGACGCTGGCCGTGGCGCGCGCGGAACTCTCGGAACCGGGCCACGCAGCGCTGATCCAGATTGACGGCACGGCCCGCAGCAACTGCGGCGCCGGTCTCGAGGAGCCGGTGTCGGTCGCGCTGGTCGAACACTCTCCAGCCGTGGCCGTGCGGTTCACGCCGCTCTGGGCGGGCGCCGCGCCGGCGATCATCGCGCCCGATCGCATACTCGAGGATTTGGACGGCGTGCCTGTCGTCTCGGGCTGCGTGGTGCGCGTGCCGACGTACGCCAAGGCCGTGAACTTCCAGGTCGTCCGCACGATTCCGTCCGGCGTGGTGGTGATCGGCAAACGGACGGACATCCGCATCGTCGAGGCCCGCCCGGCACGGGCAAGACGCTGCTCGCGCGCGCGGTCGCGGCCGAGAGCCGCGTGCACTTCATCCATCTCAACGGCCCCGAGATCATGCGGAAGTTCTACGGCGAGAGCGAGGCCAAGCTCCGCGAGGTCTTCGAGGAAGCGGCGCGGCACGCGCCGGCCATTCTCTTCATCGACGAGATCGACGCCGTGGCGCCCAAGCGCGCCGAAGTCGCGGGCGAGGTCGAGAAGCGCGTCGTGGCGCAGCTCCTGAGTCTGATGGACGGCTTCGTCTCGCGCGGCCAGGTGATCGTCATGGGCGCGACGAACATTCCGGAGGTGCTCGACCCGGCGCTCCGGCGGCCCGGGCGCTTCGATCGCGAGATCGAGATCGGCGTGCCGAACACCCAGGCGCGGCTGCAGATCCTCAAGATCCACACGCGCGCCATGCCGCTCGGGCCGGACGTCGATCTCAAGGCGATCGCCGAGCAGTCCCACGGTTTCGTCGGCGCGGATCTCGAGGCCCTGTGCCAGGAAGTCGGGATGATCGCGCTGCGGCGATTCCTCACAGCGGTCCGGCTGCCTGCCCCGAGACTTGTCGAGGGGAAGCCGGACGCCGCCGCTGACGAGGCGACCGCCGATCTCAGCGCGCTGCAAGTAACGCAGGAAGACTGCCTCGCCGGGTTGAAGGAAGTCGAACCGAGCGCGACGCGCGAGTTCTTCATCGAGAAGAGTCCTTCGACGTTCGCGTCGCTCGGCGGGCTGGACGAGGTCAAGCGTCTGCTCGACGCCGTCGTCGAACACGCGCACGTGCACGACGACCTCTACGAGCAAGTCGGCCTGACGCCGACGCGCGGCATTGTGCTGGTCGGCCCGTCCGGCACCGGCAAGACGGCGATGGCGCGCGCGCTGTCGGGCGAAAAGCAGATTCCGCTCATCGCCGTCGACGGCCCGCAGCTCTACTCGAAGTGGCTCGGCGAATCCGAGAAGGCGCTCCGCGAGGTCTTCAAGAAAGCGAGGCGCGCGGCGCCGTGTCTGCTCTTTTTCGACACGATCGACGCGCTCGCGCCGCGGCTGTCCGGCGATCAGGCCGGCGCCGCTGGCAGCGATGTCCACCAGCGGATCCTCGGGCAATTGCTGCGCGAGATCGACAACCTGCGCGACGTCAAGGGCGTGATTCTGCTGGCGGCGACCAATCGTCCCGAGCGCGTCGATCCGGCGCTCTTGCGAAGCGGGCGGTTCGACTATATCGTTCGCTTTGCCAAGCCCGACGTCGCCGAGCGCGACGCGATCATCCGCCTCTGTTGCCAGCGCGTGCCGCTGGCCGCGGACGTCGAAATCAAGGATCTCGCGGTCCGCACCGAAGGCTTGACGGGCGCCGACATCGAGAGTCTGTGCAAGAAGGCCACGCTGCTGGCGATTGCGGAATTCCAGCGCGGCCGGCGCGGACGATCGTTTGAAGTGCGGAAAAGCGATTTGGACGAGGTGATCGAAGTCAGGCTGAACCCGGAACCCTGAACCGAGAACCCTGAACCGAGAGCCCTGAACCCTATGTATACAGAACTCACGGTCTGGACGCGCGGCATCATCATGGACAAGGAAGGCCGCGACATCGTCAATTCGGTCGCCTCGTCTGCGCGTAACGAAGGCAAGTTCGCGCAGGCGATGGAAAACTACGTCGACAACCCGGACCGCACCAACGCCCCGACGCGCAAGTACTGCCGCATCAGCGACAGCGAGATCGAAAACGCGCTGACCTACGAGAACGAGCACCCGAACATCGTCGTGCTGGTCGAGCAGACGATGGTGAAGGGCTGGGATTACATGCGCGGGATGCCGCCGGGCGGCACGCTGGTGATCAACACGCACTACACGCCGGACTACATGATCCGCTTCGTGCCCGGCCCCGAGCGGCTGGCGCGGCTCGTCTGCGTGGACGCCGCGAAGCTGGCCGATCACAAGTGGCTCTACTACCGGCTCGGCGAACTCGGCCTCGATCGGCTCTCGACCGAAGGCGCAGCGGAACGCAGCAAGGCCGTCGCGCCGGACATCGCCGCGCCGCTCATCGCGGCCGTCGTGAAGACCACGGGCATCGTCAAGCTGGAAACGATCGAACCGATGATTGCGAACAAGGCGGCGTTCAAGGCAGCGCTGAGCGAGCTGCACATCCTGCCGCTGAATCCGGTGACCGCATGAAGAACATCTACC
>JACPZV010000244.1 GCA_016195295.1 Acidobacteriota bacterium | reverse complement strand
TCGTCGAGGGTCGCGCCCGAGCGGGCGCCCATTCGCGGCCACCCGCTCACGGCCGGTCCTGCAACGCGCTAGCCTGATACCGCGCCGAAGCCGACGAGCTGATTCTGACGAACACCGAGCTGAGGATTAGGCCGCGAGCCTCGCGTCTATACACAGCGCGCGTCGCCGGTTCCAATCTCACACGAAGTCATTCCGCGTTGGAGCCGACAGACCTTCGACGGCTGCCCGATGTTTAAGATTAGGGCGCCAACAGCCGAAGCGGTCTACTCCAACACGCGTTCGGCGGACAGCGAGGCCTCCCGCGGAAGGCGCGGTTGAAGCATGATGCCAGCTGCATTACACTCTTCAGTGAGCTTGGCTCCCGTGACGATAGAGCAAGTTGTCCTTTGTTCCGCTGCCAGCGCCGCGTCGGCAATCCTCTATTTGCTCGGAGACCGGCCCCAGGGTAACTACCTGACTGCGGCCTTCCCAAGTTGGCCCGACGGAAGAGCCAAGGATGTATTCGCGTTCCTAGTCTATGTTGCGGCGGGTGGCTTCATCGTCGTCGTGCTCGCCGAACCAAACACAGTTCGGCAAGCAGTTTTCGCAGGCCTCGGATGGCCCGCGCTCACTGGCGTCGCGCGAAGGCGGGCACATGCTTGATCGGATTCGGAAGTTCCTGAAGGCGGACTACGCGACAGCGGCAGCCTTTACGTACGTCGCCTTCGCCTTCCTCTATGGCGGTGCCGGCCTGCTCGATTACAGCCTGAAGCTCCCCGGGTCGCTCTCCAGCCCCGTCTTCGACTCTTCGCTGCTCCTGAAGGGCCTCGCCATCGTTCTTGCCGCGGCACTCGCTTTTCTCGTTTGGCGGGCACCGGTAGACGCCAAGACGAAGGCAGCGGATCGGGCAGCGGATCGGAAGGACGGGGGCACAGCAACCAGCTCACGATAGCCACGCTAGACACTCGGCGGCCGCCGAACAGCAACTGGAACCGACGGCGCGTGATGACTGTGGCGCGCCGCGGTTCAGTTGCAGGCGTTATGCCTACGGTGGCGGAATCCCAAGGTCCTTACAAATCTTCTTGGCAAGATCGTCGTTGATTTCGGCGTGGCGGGGAACCGTGGAGGTTTCGGTGTTTCACGCACCAACCTTTCTAACCTTTTCCGCTCGTGCTGGCGACCACCTTCTTGCGCGCCGCGATTCTCAGGGCCTCCGGCACATTTCGATCCACGGAGAGCTGCGCCATGTCGCGCGCGTTCAGCCTCGACATCAGGTTCATCGACATCCCGAGCGGTGTCTTGGGGTTCTTCGTCAGCCCGAGCACGATGCTGTAGTTTTTCATCCACGCGCGGTTCGACGCGATGATCCGCAGCACGTCCTCGCCGACGTTCGCCATGCGCGCGAACGCCTCGACTTCGGGCTCGCTGAGCTTGGGGCTGCTCATCACGGCCGCGGAAATCATCTTGTTCGGATCGCGGATCAGGATCGAGCGCATCTCGCGCGTGCCCTTCATGGCCGCGCGGAGGCGCTCAGGGAACCCCATCTTCGCCAGCTTCTGAATCGATGATTCGCGATCGTCGCCGCCGAGCGCCTCGATCTCATCGAACTTCTCGCCCTCGGGAGGCGGCGCCGTGTCGACCAACGGCTCGTCGAGTTCGATGGCCGGGATCTCGTCCGGAAAGATTCCGCGGTCGGCGAAGAACTCCCGCATCCCGATGGGGACGTCCGATCGCGCGAGGAAGGTCTGCAACGCCTCGACCGGCAGGTTATTCAGCGTCTCTTCGGCGGTGGTCCGAATCTCGGAATCCGGATCCTCGAGCAGGATGATGAGAATCGCCAGCTGTTCGTACGCGCGTGGCGCGAGCCCGCCCTGCGCGGCGAGCAGCCGTACGTCGCGCGCGACCTCGCCACGCTTGAAGAAATCGAGCAGCGGTGTAGGACCGATCACCGGACTTGCAGGTACTCTTTGAAGTTCGCGAGCGTGAAACGGGTCGTCACGACCTCGCCGGACTTGCCGAGCGGTTTCGCGTCCGCGCCGTTGAGCGTCACGCTCAGCGCGGCCGCATCGCCGGTCGTCAGGACCAGCTCACGCCGGACGTCGAGCGTCGTCTGCGTCCCCGCCTGCAACAGTCGCTCGATGGCGCGCCGGCCGTCGACGGTCGCCGAGACCCAGCACGGACGCTTGACGGAAAGACCGACGGTGAGTCGATCCTCCACCGTCGTCGCCGGCGCCGGCGGATCAGCCGGCCGCGCTGGTGTCGCGGCGGGTTCCGGCGCCGCGCGCTGGACCGGCGTCGGCTCAGGCGTCACCGCCGCGGGCAAAGCTTCCACCGGCGCGGACTCGACCGCGCGCGTTTGCGTGGTGAGCTTCGGCGCGACGGCCGCGACCTGGCGGCCGACGGTGCCGAAGTACAGCACCGCCCCCGCCACGGGCAGGCTGATCCCAATCAACCAGATGAACGTCCCGGCCATGCGCCGATCGCTCTCGAGCGCTTCGTTGTCCTCGTTCTGCTCGGACGTCGGATGCCCAGCCGTCACGGCTTCGTCGTGGGAGAAGTGCGCGATGAAGTCGTGAATCGTCGCCTCGGGATCGAGGCCGATCTCGGTCGCGTACGAGCGCACAATTCCGCGGCTGAAAATCCCGCCTGGCAGCCGCGAAATGTCGTTGCGCTCGAGCGCTTCGAGTTGGCTCACGGAAATCTTGGTGGTGTTCGCGATCTGACGCAGCGTCACCCCTCGACGCTCGCGCGCTTCGCGCAGCGTTTTCCCGAAATCGCCGGTGAGTCGTTCCGTGGACATGCGATCGCGCTCGCCGCCGCTTATGTTAGGGAGCCGTTTTCAGGCTGTCAAACCGTCGGTGCACGCGGTGGACGAGATCTTCCAGAAAACCGGCCCGGCCGACCGCGCCGTCCACCTCGGCAGGGGACGTCTGAAACAGCCCGACCGCCGCGATCCCGGCCGCGCCGGTTTCGGCGATCTCGTCGAGGCGATCGATGGTCATCCCACCGATCGCGAGCACCGGCATGCTCGCGGACCGCACAATCGATCGCAAGCCCTCGACCCCAAGCAACGGGGTGCCGGTCGGCTTCGACGAGGTCGCGAAGACGGCGCCGGCGATCAAATAGTCCGCCCCAGCCGCGCGCGTCGCCTCGTCCGTGGTGTGTACCGACCGGCCGATCAGAAACCCGGCGGGTGTCAATCGGCGCGCATCCGCCGGCGACACGGAGTCGCTCCGCAAGTGCACGCCGTCGGCCCCGCACGCCAACGCGACATCGAGTCGATCGTTGACGACGACGCGGGTCGTGGAACCGCGGGCGATGCCGAGGATATCGACGACGAGCGTCGCAAGATCCGAGGACGTGAGATCGCCCTCGCGCACGTGAATCAAATCGACGCCGGCCTCGACCGCTTCGCGAAGCTGCGCGAGGAGACCGCGGCGAGCCTCCACGCACGAGGCGTCCGCGCCGGCCAGACGCCGCCGATCGGTCACCAGACACAGCCTCACGACTGGCCGGCCCCATCCGGGAATGAGATGTCTTTGTGCGCGCGCGCGGCAAACACCACCGCGAGATCCGCGAAGCCCGCCACGAGGTTCACGAGACCGAGACCGGTCACGGCGCCGCGCAAGAAGTTGTTCGTCAGCAGCGGCTGCAGCGGCGGCCACGCCGTCGCGAAGTAGTTGCGCTCCCAGAACCCCGACCAGGGCAGAACCACGAGCAGCAGTCCGACTTCCAGAAAGAACGCAATGTAGACGAAGCGACGGATCAGGACGTTACCCCCCAGCCTGCACTTTGGAGAGCCGATCGATGCGTGCGGCGACGTCCTTGTAGTCGCCGGCGTCCGCCTGAAGCTCGAGGCACACGGCCAGCGCGCGCGCGACCTCGCTGATTTTCTCCAGGCCGTCGGCCAGTTCGTACATCACCTGGTGCGCGTCGTCTGCGGTCGGGGCCGGCGCCTGCGTCGCGCGCTCGAGCCACGCAATCGCCTGCGCCATGTTGTCGCGGTCCCGATAGAGACGCGCGATGAGCCGCGCCGTGCCGAAACGGAGCTTCGGCGCGCGGGATGCTTTCTCCAGCGCCTGGATGCAGCCGTCTATGTCGCCCGCGTCTCGCAGCGCCAACCCGCGCTTGTACTCTTTCTCGGCGTCGTCCAACCCCGAGCGCTTCGCCGCCTTATCTCGAATGCTGCCAAAGACGCCTTCGAGATCGACCGACTCGGCTTTGGCGGTCGGCTTCGGGGCGGCACTCTTCTTTGCATCGTCGAGAACGATGCTCAGGTCGACTTCGACGTCCGATGACGTGGCGTGGGCCGTGGCGGGCGGCGTTTCCGGCTCGCCGCCGAGGATGCTCTCGAGATCGATCGCGTTCGCGCTGAGCGCGAACTGGCGCCCCTCGTTTGCGGCGCGCCGTTGAGCGGCCGGCGACGTCGGCCGTTCCGCAGCGTCCAGGGCCGTCATTAAATCAGGATCAACCGTGACGAGTTCTGGCTCGGGCAACGCGGGACCGGCGTCCGGCGGCTCGTCGGGAGTCGTCAGATCGCCGATGTCCGGCGACAGCTCGGTGCTGATGAAGGGCGACTCACCGCTCAGGCGAGCCGCGATGAGCGCGTCGGGATCGGGCTCGCCCAGCAGCTCGAGCGACCGCCGGAAGCGTTCGATGTTCGCTTTGTCCCACGGCTCCCGCGCGACGAGATCTTCGGCGATGAACCGCGCTTCGGTCGCGGCGCCGGCCGCGATGTAGGCGTCGGCCAGCTGCGCCTGCGCGCTGTACATCGTCGCTTCCAGCCCGCCGTCGACGCAGATCTCCACCAACCGCATCAGCGCGGCAATATGGTTCGGGACGCGCGTCACGAATTCCTGCAGCACCGCCGCGGCCGCCGGCCAATCGGCCTTGGCGACGCCGGCGTCCGCGACCATCTGCGCGACGCCGAACCCGGCCTCGGGCTTGTGCTCGGCGACGGCCCAGCCCAGCCGCGCGATCTGATCCTGACGCGACGGGTCCGCCTCGAACACCCGACGCACGATGGCCAGACCTTCATCGGGGTGATCGCCGCGCAGCTGGATGGTCGCGACCGTCATCAGCAGCTCGGGGTCCTCGCCAGCCGTCTCGACGGTCAGGTACTCCGACGCCGTCGCGATGTCGCCGCGCGCCATGAACTCGCGGGCCAGCTGCACGCGCAGAACCGTGTCGCCTGGATCAAGGCTCGACGCCTGGCGCAGCGTGTCGAGCGCCTCGTCTGGGTTTCCCTGCGCCTCGAGTGCGGTCGCCACCAACCGGAGCTGCTCGACCGTGGTGGCGCACTCGCGGGCACGCGCCAGATCGCCCGCGCTGATGTAGACGTCCAGCAGTGTCTCGCGAATCTCCTCGTCGTCGGGATTGAGCTTGGCGGCTTCCCGCAGCGCTTCGATGGCGTCGGGGTGGCGGCCCTTCTGCGCCAGCTCGCCGGCGATCTCCTTCAGATCGCTCATCGCGCCACCGACGTCGCCGATCTCGAGGCGGGCGCTGACCGCCGTCATTCGCCCGTCGTAGTCCTCCGGGTCGAGCGATCCCAGTCGAATCTTCGCCTGCGCGGCGCCGCGGGCGTCGCCGCGGCCGCGGCGGATCTCGACGAGCGTCGTCAGGTGGGCGCGCGCGTCTGCGTACAGCTTCTGGCTGCCGAGAATGTCGGCGAGCTGCACGAGCGTGTGCTCGTGATCCGGCTTCAGCTTGAGAATCTTCTTGAAGATCGCGCCGGCCTTTTGAATCGATCCGCCTTCATTCAGGCTGTTCGCGATTTCGATGAACTGCTCGATGGCCTTGTCGACCTGGCCGGCGCGGGCGTACAAATCGCCGAGGGTGTTCTTGGCGTTCCAATCGTGCGGCTGGTCTTCGACGAGACGAACGTATTCCGCGATGCCGGCATCGAGCTTGCCCTGCCGGATCAGCTTCTCGGCGTTACGCAGGATTTCCGCGCGATCAATGGCCACGGGCGGATCTAGTCCATCGTATCAAACAGCGTCGGAGGGCGGAACGAGCGGCGGTGAATCTCCGAGTACCCGAAGCGCGCGACCGCGTCGAGATGCTCCGCCGTCGCGTAGCCTTTGTGCCGATCGAAGCCGTAGCGCGGGTCGCGCTCGTGCAGCGCCACCATCAGGCGGTCGCGCGTCACCTTGGCCATGATGGATGCGGCGGCAATCGCGGCGCACCGCCGATCGCCGTGCGGCACGCCACGCTGCGCCATCGGGAGATCCGGCACGCGAAACGCGTCGACGAGCACGATGTCGGGGAGCGGAACGAGCTGGAGGATCGCGCGCTGCATGGCCCGCAGCGAGGCTTGGTGAACGTTGATGCGATCGATCTCCGAGGGATCCGCCGCGGCCACGGCCCACGCCACGGCGTCGCGCGCGATCTCCTCGTAGAGCCGCTCGCGCTCGGCCGCCGGCACGAGCTTCGAGTCGCACACGCCCGGAATGTGGTGATCCGGGTGGAGCACCACCGCTCCCGCCAGCACCGGTCCAGCGAGGCAACCCCGGCCCACCTCGTCCACGCCCGCGACGTGCACGAACCCGACGCGGCGCAGCGCGTTCTCCAACGTCCGCATCGCCGACACGCGCATGGGAGAAATGGGGGGCTCTACCTTCTACCTTCTCACTTCAACTTTCCGCGCGGCCTTCTTTCATCCGCGCGGCCTTGCCTTTCAGATCGCGCAAGTAGTAGAGCTTCGCGCGGCGGACCTTCGCCGACCGCGTGACCTCGACCTTCTGGATCGTCGGCGAGTGCAGCGGGAAGATGCGCTCGACGCCCTGGCCGAACGACACCTTCCGCACGGTGAACGAAGCCCGCGTACCGCCTCGATGCACACCGATGACCACGCCCTCGAAGATCTGAATGCGTTCCTTGTCGCCCTCGCGCACTTTCACGTGCACGCGGACGGTGTCGCCCGATCGCATGTCCGGCCGCTCCGCCAGCTGCGCTTTTTCTACGAGCTCAATCGCGCCCATCACTCCCCCACTTTCTGCGGTCCCGCCATCCTGCCCGCCTGCAATTCGCTCAGAATCTCACGCTCTTCTTCGTCCAAACTCGCGCCGGCCAATAGGTCCGGCCTGCGCGCCAGCGTCCGGCTCAACGCCTCCCGCTTTCGCCACCGCCGGATCTCGGCGTGGTTGCCGGACACCAGCACGTCGGGGACCGTCAAGACTCGCCCGGCTGCTCCACCTCGCGAGCCTGAAAGGCGCGCGCTACGAATCAGAACCTCGGGCGGCCGCGTGAATTGCGGAAAGTCCAGCAGCCCACGGCTGAATGAATCGTGCGCCACCGACGCGTCGTCGCCGACCACGCCCGGGACGTACCGCGCGACCGCGTCCAGAATGACCAGGGCCGGCAGTTCTCCTCCCGTCAGCACGTAGTCGCCGATCGACAGCTCCTCGGTCACTCGCTCGCGGACCCGCTCGTCCACGCCTTCGTAACGCCCGCACAACAGCACGATGGACTCGAGGGCGCTCAGTCGCTTCGCGTCGGCTTGCGTGAACCGTGCACCTTGAGGCGAGGTCAGGATCACGGTCACTGCTCTCCCGCGTTCCGTCTCGATCGCGTCCAGCGCGCGGAAGATCGGATCGGGCTTCAGCACCATCCCCGGTCCGCCGCCGTACGGCACGTCGTCCACCACGCGGTGCTTGTCGGTCGTGAAGTCGCGGAGATCGCGCACCTTCACTTCCAGCACGCCCCGCTCGATCGCGCGCCCCAGAATCCCGGCCGCCAACGGTTGCTCGATCATCGCCGGGAAGATCGTGACGATGTCGAACGTCATGCTCCGTCCTTAACGAACCACAATGCCCACGAAGAACACAAAGGAAGCTTTGTGATCTTTGTGCGCTTTGTGGTTCATCTATTCAGATCCAGCAATCCCTCGGGCGCGTCCACGACAATCCGCTTGCCGTTCACGTCGATCGCCGTGCAAATCTCCGACGCCAGCGGAATCAGAATCTCGCCGCGCGATCCGCCGTCGACGACCAGCCGACTGCCTCCGACCGTACCTTCGACGTTGCGCACGACGCCGACCGCGGTGCCGTTCCGCGTCTCCACGCGGCACCCAATCAAGTCGTGCCGGTAGAACGTCCCCTCGGGAAGCACGGCGAGCCAATCCACGGGCACCCGCAGCTCGAGTCCCGCCAGCGCTTCCGCGTCGTTCATCGTTGCGACACCGTCGATTCCAATCACCGGGCGTTCGTGCTGAAACCGGACCTTCGTCAACCGCAAGGCCTCGACGACGCCGCCGCGCTCAACAAACATCTCCGCGCCCGATCGAAACCTGTCCCGCGGGAAATCGGTTTCGAGGTTCACGATCACGTCGCCGCGATGACCGTGTGCGCGGGCGATCCGCCCGACCACGGCCATCGCCTCAAAATGGGGACGGGGATCTTTTTCCTGACCGCCCATTGAAAAAGATCCCCGTCCCCTTATTTCCCTTCCCGAATCTCCAGCGTCACGGTCTTGCCTTCGCGTTCGCCTGCCGTCGACGCGAGCGTGCGCAGCGCCGCCGCAGTACGCCCCTGTCGGCCAATCAGCTTGCCGATATCGGCCGGCGAGACGAACAGCTCGATGAGCGTCATCTGCTTGTGCCGCGACTCGATGACGCGCACGGCCTCGGGCTGGTCGGTCAGCGCCTTGGCGAGTACTTCGACGACGGCGCGCACACCGGTCGCCGCACCTTCCGGGCTCACTTGGCCTCTGCGGTCGCCGACACCACGGCGACAGGAGCCGGCGTCAAGTGTCTGGCGATCAGCGTGCGGACCGAGTCCGACGGCCGCGCGCCCTTCTTGAGCCAGAAGTCCACCCGT
>JACPZV010000243.1 GCA_016195295.1 Acidobacteriota bacterium | reverse complement strand
TGCGCGGCAGGTTCGCCCGCCGCCCGTGCTGTTTCAGAATCTTCCAGAACCCCACCCGGCTCAGCGATCCGCCGCGCGCGTTGACGAAAAGCCGCGGGGACGAACGGCCCTTGAGCAGCGCGCGTCGGGCCGTGGACTGATATCGTTTGACCCAGTCCGTCGCCTGATCGCCGATTGGCACGAGCCGCTCCTTGCTGCCCTTGCCCATGCACGTCAGGTAGTGTTCGTCGAGATGGAGATCGCCGAGGCGCACGCTGACCAACTCGCTCACGCGCAACCCGGTGGCGTAGAGCACCTCGATCATGGCGCGGTCGCGCAGACCGATCGGCGTGGCCACATCCGGCTGCGCGAGCAGCGCGTCGACCTCGTCCAGGGACAGGGATTTCGGCAGCGCCGGCCACGCCCTCGGCGATCGCAGGTCGTCGGCGGGATTGTGCTCGATGCGGCGATCCAGAACGAGAAACCGAAAGAACCCGCGCACGGCGGCCACACGGCGCGCCACGGATCGCGGCGAGAGCCCGCGCGCCCTCTGGCCGCGGACGAACGCTTCGAGCGCCGCGCGGTCGAGCGTCTCGACGACCCGATCGACGCTGGCCGCGTAGCCGGCGAGCGCGGCGAGGTCGCGCGCGTAGCTTTCCAGCGTGTGCTGGGCGAGCCGGCGCTCCACGCGCAAGTGGTCCAGGTAGGCGTCGATCACAATAGTCGTTAGTCGTTAGTCGTTGGTCATTCGTCGTTAGTCGGTCGTGCGTTGATGGTGGTGAGTCGCGCGTCGAGAGTCAAGGACTGTGTTACCATCCACGGTTCGTTCCAGAGGTTGTGTCGCATGCCTGTCCGTTCGAAGTGGCAATCGCTTCCCACCGAACAAATTAATCCGGCCACGCTGGCGATCGACAAGCTCTCTCCCGCCGACATCGTCGAGGGCATGCTGAACGAGGATCGCAAGATGCTCGCCGCGGTCCAGCGGGAAAAGGACCGCATTGCCGTTGGCGTCGAGATCATCACCCAGGCGCTGCGGAAAAACGGCCGCATCATTTTCGTCGGCGCCGGGACCAGCGGACGCCTGGGCGTTCTCGAATCGGCGGAGATGCCGCCGACGTTCGGCACGCATCCGGACCTCGTCCAGGCCATCATGGCCGGCGGCAAGGGCGCCTTGCTGCGCGCGCGTGAGGGCGTCGAGGACAACCATGAAGAGGGCGCGCGGTCGGTCCACCGGCTCCGGCCGACGAAGAAGGACGTCGTGATCGGCGTGTCGGCGAGCGGCATGACCCAGTTTGTCCGCGGCGCGCTGACGCGCGCGCGCCGCGCCGGCTCCAAGATCATTTTCGTGACCTGCGATCCGCGCACGGAGCTCCAGACGTTCGTCGATCTCACGATCGCCCCGGCGGTCGGCCCCGAGGTCATCGCCGGGTCGACGCGCCTCAAGGCAGGCACGGCGACAAAACTCGTCCTCAACACGTTGACGACCGCGGCGATGATCCGGATCGGCAAGACCTACGGCAATCTGATGGTCGACGTGCAGACGGGATCGGAGAAGCTCCGCGATCGCGCCCGCCGCATCATCGTCATCGTCACCGGCCTCGAGTACGAGGCCGCCGACGACCTCCTGCGCCGCGCGCGGTGGAACGTCAAGGCGGCGATTGTGATGCAGAAGAGCGGCCTCACCTACGCCCGCGCGCTCGCGCGGCTGCGCGGCGCGCACGACTTCGTGCGCGACGCGATTGGCGAGGACGTCGAAGGGCGTTTGCGCCAGCTCCTCGAAGTCGGCTAGCCGCGTCTCGATCGACCCAGACCTCCGCACGCGGATGCAGCGGCAGCAACGACGCCGGGAGCCTGGTGGTCACCGGTCCTTCGATGAGCCGTTGCAGGGCACGCGCCTTGGCCGCGCCGGTCGCGATGAGCACGAGGCGCCTCGCTTTCAGAATCGTCGCCATCCCCATGGACACGGCTTCTCGCGGCACGGCGCTGACGCGCCCACCGAACAGTGACGCATTCGCCCGTCGGGTCGCGAGCCGGAGCCGGGCGCGGTGTGTGCGGGCGATCAGCGCCGACGCCGGCTCGTTGAAACCCACGTGCCCGTTGACGCCGAGCCCGAGGATCTGGAGATCGATGCCGCCCATCCGCGCGATGGCGCGTTCGTAGCGCGCGCATTCGCGGGCGACGTCGCGCGCCTCGCCTCGAGGCGCGTGAACGTTCGCCGGCGGCAGGTTGATGCGATCAAGAAGGTGCTGTCGCATGAACGCGCGGTAGCTCCCAGGATGCCTGGCGCCAAGGCCGATGAATTCGTCGAGGTTGAAGGCGGCGGCGCGCCGAAAGTCGACGCGACCGGCCTGGTACAGCCGGGCCAGCGCGTCGTAGAGCGGGATAGGCGTGCGGCCGGCTGGGAGCCCGAGCACGAGACGAGGATTGGTTGCGAGCGCACGCGCGACGTCCGCCGCGAGCGCCCGAGCGAGCGTAGCTGAGCTTGAAAAAACGCGAAGCCTCACCAGATTCAGCCCTCAGCCCTCAGCCCTCAGCCCTTCCGATACCTCGGCACCTTTGCGCCTCCGCGGGCCTCTGCGAGCGCGAGCCAGACGGCCCCTGTTGCCGGTTCCGGCTCGAGCAAGCGTACCTCACAGCGCGGCGCGACCTCGATGAGGCG
>JACPZV010000204.1 GCA_016195295.1 Acidobacteriota bacterium | reverse complement strand
GGGTCTGTTGCACCTGGTCGATCGCGTCCTGCGCGTCTACACCCCGTTCGTGCTGATCACGGCGGCCGGGTCGACGCTCTTCTGGCTGCTCGGTCCACTCGTGATCGGATCGTCTCCCGACCTCCAGCGGGCCATGTTTGCGGGGTTGAGCGTCTTAGTCATGGGTTATCCCTGCGCGGTGGGGATCTCCGCGCCGCTCTCGATCGTGCGCGGGGCGGGCGAAGCCGCGGAACGTGGCGTGCTCATGCGCACGGGCGAGGCCTTTCAAGCGCTGCGCCGCGTGCAGCGCGTGGTGTTCGACAAGACGGGGACGCTGACCGAGGGCAAGCCTGCGTTGCGGCAGATCGTCGCCGTCGCGTGCACCGAACAGGAGTTGCTCGCCCTCGCCGCAGCCGTCGAAGCGTCATCGGAACATCCGCTTGCGCGCGCAATCGTGGAAGAGGCGTTCCGTCGCGGGATCGCGTTGGCGGACGTGGAAGGATTCGAGGCTGTCAGCGGTCAAGGCGTCCGGGCCCGCCTCAAGGGTCATAGGCTCACGGTCGGCAGCCCAGCGTTTCTCGCTGCAGAAGGCGTGGACCTCACGGCTCAAGACGGACGTATCGACGAGCTCGAAGCGGGCGGGCTCACCGTGATCGGCGTCGCGCGCGACGGCGTGGTTCTCGGTCTCCTGGCGCTCGGGGACGCCCTGAGGCCTGACGCCGCCGAGACGGTGCGCCGCCTGCACACGCTCGGTATTCGCACCACCCTGATCACGGGTGACAATGAGCATTCGGCGCGCCACTTCGCGGGAGCCGCTGGCATCGAAGAGGTGCATGCCCGGGTGCTCCCAGCCGAAAAGGCAGCGTCGATCCGGAAGCTCCAGGAGGGTGCGCGCGTCGCCATGGTCGGCGACGGCATCAACGACGCTCCGGCACTCATGCAGGCTGACGTCGGCATCGCGTTCGGCAGCGGCGCGGATATCGCGATCGAGTCCGCGGACGTCATCATCCTCAACCAACGACTCGGGGCCGTGCTCGACGCGTACGCCGTGAGTCGGTACAGTTATCGAAAGATCGTGCAAAATGTGCTGCTGGCGTTCCTCTTCAACGGGATCGGCATTCCCGCCGCAGCGACTGGATTGGTCTACCCGGTCTGGGGCATGGTCGCCATGGCCGCCAGCGTCACGACCATCTTCATCAATTCGTTGTGGGGGCGTGGCAACTACTTCTTCGAGGCCATCAAAACAGTTGGACAGCAGCCGCTGGTCGCGGCCACGGTGAGCCCATAGCGAGCGGGAAGGCACGCGAGTGATCCATGTTGAAATCAGTCACGTTTGACGTCGTTGGCGAGCAGCGGCTTCATTGCGACGCCTGCGAGCAGCGCGTCGCCCGCCTGCTCAAAACCGTGGAAGGCGTGGGACAGGTTCGCGCGCAAGCCGATCGCCAGCGTATCGATGTGCTGTTTGACGCGACGGTTTTGGACCCTCGCTCGATCGCGGAGCGTCTCAGTGAGGCCGGTTACCAAACGAAGGTGGCCGGACAGTGAGCAGGTTCGCGGATCTTCTGAACACGCTCGGCATCCGCCGCGTCGACCTCGGACGTGAAGAGGTGACCGGGACGGGAGTTTTGGCAGATCGAGAGTTCCTGGTCCCGAACATGGTCTGCGAAGGGTGCGCGGAGAAAATTGCCGGAGCGCTCACCTCCATGCCCGGAGTCCGAGACGTCAGGTCGAAGGTGCCGCAAAAACGCATCCGGGTGCGATATGAGCCGGGGAAAGTCCGCGAGCAGCAGCTCAAGGATGCCCTCAGCGGCATCGGATTCACCGCGCTCGACGCTTGAGAAATTACTTGACCCTCAAGTCCGCTTGCGGGTGTGTACTGGATGGATATGGCAGGTCAGCTCATTGGGGACGTGGCCGAGCGCACCGGCCTGACCGCGCCGACGATCCGATACTACGAAATCAGCTGGCCGCCGAGCTCGTGAAGTGGGATGGCAAGCGAGCGCCGACGTGTCGGGGACTGTGTCAGATTATCTCGAACGCGGAAGAGCGACAGATGGATGCTCAGAGCCTCGATTTGCACGCTCGGGGCGCGCATGCTGCGGCGCGGCGGAATCGCGGAAATAACCGCGCGACGGGAGAGGCCAGTGCTTGGACCAGAGGGGAATCGCACCCGAGCCGCTTTGTTCGGACTTGCGGCGCTCGTGCTCACCATCGCAGTCTCTCCAACCGCGTGTCGACGGGACACGACCGCTTCGGCTCAGACCGCACAGGCGAAACAATCTGAGATGCGGACGGTCACAGTACCCGTCAACGGCATGATCTGCGTCGTGTGTGCCGGTCGGGTCAAGAACGCGTTGAAAGCCGTTCACGGCGTCCAGGATGCCGAAGTCAATCTGGAAAAGCGGAACGCCACCGTTCAGTACGAGAACGGCAAGCTGAATCTCGATCAACTCACTCGCGCGATCAACGAACTGGGCTACAAGGCTGGAGTCCCCGCGGCCGTGGAGTCCCGATGATCCTTCAGGACTTTCTTCAGAGGTTTGGGCCGCGGTTGCCGGAGGCGAGCCTGGCAGCGCTTGTCGTGGCCATCGTTGCCGGCGTCCTGGCCAGCGCAGTCTGCCCGTGCACGGTTCCGGTCGGGATCGGTGTGGCGAGCGCGGCAGGGGGAACCGAGAGTCAGGAGCGCCGCAGCGGCCTCCTCGTTGCGCTCGCGTTCTTCTTCGGGATTGTCGTCAATCTCACGTTGCTCGGTGCCGTGGCTGGCCGGCTCGGCGCGATTCTCACTGAATCATTCGGCCGCTGTTGGGCGCTCGGCATGGCGACCTTCTCGTTCGTTGCGGCGGTGGCAGCATTTTGGGGTCCTCGCGCGAAGGTTCAACGGCTCGCGGACCTGCGCCGTCCAGGAATCACCGGCGCGTTCGTGTACGGATTCATCTTCAGCCTTGGGACCTCGGCGGCGCCGCTTCTCGTGCTGCTCACCGTGTCTACGGCTCAAGCGCGAGCAGAATATGGTCTGGTCCTCGCTTTGGCGTTTGGCATCGGTCGCGGGTTGCCATTTCTCATCGTCGGCCTGTGTGCCGGTCTGCTGATGCGGTTCGCGTCGCTGGCGCGTTGGCGCCGCCCGTTACAGATTCTGAGCGGTTGTGCGCTTCTTACGGTTGCCGCGTACTATGTGAGGGCGTTCACGACTCTGCTTTGACGACGAAAGTCTGCTTCAACTCCTCGTCGATTCCGCTGTCCTATTGCCGCACCACGGTAAACGCGACCGCCGCGCGGAGCGTGTCCCACTCGAGCCGGACCTCCCCGCCGCCCTCGGGGCGCGGCACGGACGTGATCACCAACTGCTCGATAGGCTGTTCCAGCCGGTCGATGCGCATGTCGATCCGCGCGAAGTCCTGCTCCGCGTGGTACTCCGTGTGCCATTGTCCCGTCTGTTTGTTGATGATCAGTTTCCACGTGGACGCCGACGGCAGGGTGTACAGCGAGTACGAGCCCGCCGGCAGCCGAACGCTGCCGAACTGCAGGTCCGCGCCGGTCTGGAGGATCGTCGATTCGTCCGCCCCCGGCATCCATACCTGGTCGTAGGGGATCAGCGCTCCGAAAATCGCTCGCCCGCGTGTGGACGGCCGGCCGTACGTAATCGTGATCCTGGCGCCGTCCACAGTGTGACTCCCTGTCTCGTGCGGGCTGACGCGTTTCTCCTGGGACCGGCACGCACCGGACACGACCGTTGTCAGTGCGATGGCGGCGACGCCGAGCCGCCATCGCGCGCGAGATGCCGTCGCCGATGGGCGGCCTCTCATGCGCCGGCCGATGCAGCCGCCGGTTCCCAGGCGAGCGGCTGGAGCTGTTTGTCGAGCGGCGTGTCGGCGATGTGATTGCTGTAGTTGCTGAGCGTTTTCATCGCCACGCCGACGAGGACTTCGAACACTTGCTCTCTCGCATAACCAGCGTCGAGGAACGGCTGCAGCTCCGCATTGCCGATCCGGCCGCGCCGCTCGACCACGTCGATCGTGAACACCCGCAGCGCCTCGAGCTTCGCGTCCGCGAGCGCGCGTCCGGCGCGCAACGCGCCGATCTGATCGTCGGCGAACCCGGCCATCTTGAGACCCGCCGTGTGCGCAGCGACGCAGTAGTGACAGCCGTTGGCCATGCTGGCCGCGACAAGCAGGACCTGCTGCGCGACCGGGCTGAGCGACGTCCGGCCGAGCAGCTCGTTCAGCGTGACGTAGGCCTGCAAAGCCGCCGGCGTCGCCGCCAGCTCGCCGAGCAGGTTCGGCAGGAACCCGAACTTTTTCTGAACCGCTGTCAGGGTTTCCCTGGAAGCCGCGGGCGCCGAATCGACCGTGTGGATTGTGAACTGACTCATGTGTGACCTCTCGTGTTTGATGATGTGGTTGACATCTCTATGAGACTCCACGCTGGGCCCCTTGGTGTGCATGTGTTGCCGGTACTGTGAGATCTCTCACGTCGTCAGGCCCTCCTCGAGCGACTCGAGCCACGCGGTCAGCCGATCGCCGGTGTCCTCGGGCCGCGGCCCTGCTGCCTTCGTGTCTTCGTGCCACTTGAGCGCCGCTTCGAGCGCCTTGAGCAGC
>JACPZV010000203.1 GCA_016195295.1 Acidobacteriota bacterium | reverse complement strand
TCCAGCGCGCCCGTCAGCTCCTTCCGGTCGCGCGCGAAGCAGAAGCGGATGTAGCCTTCGCCGCCCGGACCGAAATCCACGCCGGGCACGCAGCCGATGCGGCCGTTCTTAATCAGGTACTCGACCGTGCGCCACGAGAGCGAAGGGGGACGGAGTTTCTCAGGCCGCCGCGCAGAAGAACCCCGTCCCCTTTCCCAATTCGGGTCGACGCGAAGAAACGCGTAGAAGGCGCCGGCCGGCGGCGATCCGGCGAACAGATCGCCAGGCAGCTCGCGCACCCCGCGATAGAACAAATCCCGCCGCGCGCGCAGCTCGGTCCTGAACTCCTCGATGCAATTCTGCGGTCCCTCGAAGGCGCCGATCGCGCCGAACTGCACGACCGAGACGACGTTGCTCGCCGTGTAGAACAGCAGCTTCGTCGCGCGCTCGCGAATGGTCCTGTCCCTGATGGCGACGTACCCCAGACGCAGGCCGGTCATCGCGTACGACTTGCTCAACGTGTAGAGCGGGATCGTGCGCTCGTACATGCCTGGCAGCGACGCGATGCTCACGTGCTCGCCCTCGAACACGACGTCCTCGTACGCCTCGTCTGAGATCACCCACAGCCTGCGGTCGCGCGCGATGGCGGCGATCCGTTCGACGTCAGCGCGCGTGAGCACGCCGCCCGTCGGATTGTGCGGCGAGTTGAGGTAGAGGACGCGCGTCCTCGGCGTGATCTTCGATTCCAGCTCGTCGAGGTCGTATCGCCAGCCCTTCGACTCACGAGGATGTCCTCGGGGTTGTCGACCGGAATGCGATTCTTGTCGCGCAGCTTCGCGGCGATCAGCTCGCGCAGGCGCGGAACGCCGGCCGTCTGAAGGTAGTGCGTTTTGTTCTCGGCGATCGCGCGCGCCATCGCCGACTTCACGCTGTCGGGCGCGTCGAAGCTGACGTCGCCCTGATCGAGGCGGTACGGGTTCGCGACGGAGTACATCATGTCGCGAATACGAATGATGCCGGAGAGCGGAACGCCGTCGAGATAGGAAGCCATACGAGCAGCCTACCAGAGATGACCGAGGGAAATAGGGCAGGTAGGTCGGGTGGGGCCAGGTGGGGAAGATTGCTCTACCCTACCCGCCCTACCTGCCCTACCTGACCGAACCCTACCAGCCCAGCCTGGCGTGCAGCTGCAGCGACCGCGCGAAGCCGCCGAGCGTGTTGATCTGCCCGAAGGTACCCACGCCGAACGTGCTCACCGGGCCGATGAACAGCGGGTCGTTGAACAGATTCAGCAGATCGACCCGCAGCGTCAGCGCGAACTTGCCGACGCGTTGCATCTTCGCGATGTTCAGGTCGGTTTCCGCCTGACCGGGCGTTCGCACACCGGGATCCGTCCGTGGCGTGTTGCCGAACGTGAAGGCCGGCGCCGCGGTCCACGCCGCCGGGTTGAGCCACCGGATGCAGTTGCACGCGGCGTTGTAGTTGTCCGTGGCGTTGCCGGAATTGACCGGGCTCGCGCCCGAGACGATATTCGGCCGCTGCGTGCTGCCGAGCAGGCCCGAGTTGTTGCTCGACTGCGTGACGTTGACCGGGAAGCCGGTCGCGTATCGGCCGGCGACGCTGACGGCCCATCCGCCGAGGACGGCGCCGGCGACGCCGCTGTTCGACGACAGCCATTTGCGCCCCGCGCCGAACGGCAGCTCGAACGTCGCGTTCACGTTCAGCCGGTGCGGCACGTCAGCCAGCGACACGCCGTACTCGCCCTCGAGGTTGTAGTTGTCGAGCGCCTGCCCGAGACGGTTGACGTAGAAGTTCGCCTCTCCGAACTGGTTGTCCCGCAACCGGCTGTACGTGTAGTTCGTGTTCACGCCCCAGCCGCGGACCGCGCGTTTATCCCATCGCAACACGAGCGCGTCGTACCGCGCGTGCGCGCTGTTCGTGCGGTGCGCGAGCACGTTGTCGAACTGCGGGAAGGGACGCAGCAACTGGCCGCCCGCGATCGTTGCCGTCCGGCTGAGGTTGCCGAACACGGCGTTGCCGAAGAACGGATTGGGCACCAGCGTCTGCAACTGCGTGCCGCGCGCCTGATACTTCGGATCGAGCTGGTTGATGTTCACGGTCGCATCGGACGTGCCGCCCATGCTCAGCCGTTCGGATCGGCTGCCGAGATATCCGACGCCGACGATGTTGCCGCCGGGGAACTCGCGCTGGAAGTCGATCGAGTACTGCTGCACGTAGCCGGTCTTGGAATTCTGATCGGGGAAGTCGACGCTGCCGCCTGCGCCCGTCGCCAGACCGAGCGAGTTGCCCTGCGGTTGCGTGATGCCGGCGGGGAATGGATTGCTGAGTTTTCCGGCGGGCGTCAGGTTGCCGTCCGTGCTCGCCAGGTAGCTCGTTGCCGCGGAGTAGCCGCGCGCGCCGAGGGCCGCCTCGGTCGTCCCCGGGAACTGCGTTGGCGCCCAGAACAGTCCCCAGCCGCCGCGGATGACCGTGAGATTGTCGAGCGACCACGCGAATCCCCCGCGCGGCGCAACTTGGTTCTTGACCGGGTCGCCCTGGTAGGTGCGATAGCCGTTCTGCCCCGCGTACATCAAGCCGCCCTTGAGGTTCAGGCCGCCGGCCTGAACGGGAAACGCCGCGTCCGGATCGAATCCCACGACGAGGTGATCGTTCTGCTCCTGCAGTCCTGTTTCAAACTCGTACCGCACGCCGAAGTTCAGCGTCAGCTTCGTGCTCACGCGCCAGTCGTCCTGTGCGTAACCGGCGTAGTAGTTGACGTAGTAGAGACCGGGCTGCGCCGCCTGAACGCTGCCGGAGACCGGATAGCCGAGCAGGAAGCTCGCCAACGCGTCGCCGGCCGTGGCGCTGGCCGTGTTCGGATTGGGACCCTGCGTGAACGCCGACGTGAAGCTGAATGTGCCGGCCGATGGACCGTTGGTGATGTTGTCGAGGCTGATCCGCCGGGCATCGCCGCCGAACTTGAAGGTGTGGTGCCCGACCAGCTTCGAGAGCGTCGCGTTGACCACCTGCGATTCGTGAATGTTGGACGTGGGCCCGTTGTTGCCCATCGTGGTCGCGCCGCCGTAGCCGCTGACGATCACGATGGGAAACGTGTTGGCGGCGAGCGAGTTCACGTAACTCGACGGGAAACCGAGCGTGGAGGCGCTGAAGTCGGGAAACGAACTGTAGTCGTTGAACCTGTTGTACCCGTAGCGCACGGCCAGCACGGTGGTGTTGTTCGGCACGAAGATGTTGTTGATCGCGGCGAAATAAATCGAACGAAACAGGAGGCTGTTGCCGGGATCGCCGGCGACCTCGCCGGACGCGCCGAAAAAGGACGAGCCGGGCTCTCTCGTGCGCTGATGCGCGTACATGCCCGTGGTCGTCCATTTGTCGGTCCAGCGCTGATCGACTTTGATCGTCTGCTGATTCTGCGGGCCGTCGACGAGCGTGGCGACGCCGTTGTACGTCGTGCCGGAAGTCGGCAGCGGCATCGTCTTGAGCATGGCGGCGGCCACCGGGTCGATCCGGCCGGCAATGCTGTTGTTCGGGAACGCGTCGCGGATGAACTGGCCGGGGCGACTGGGGTCGGGCCGCGTCGTGGTCGGATCGTAGATGGTGACGCGCTGCCCCGAGGCGTTGACCAGGCCGGAGAAATCACCGTTGCGCATGGCCTGCGTCGGAAAGTTCAGGACGGCGTTGCGCGTGCTCTGCTGCTGATAGCCTTCGGTGGTGACGAAGAAGAACGTCCGATCCTTCACGATCGGGCCGCCGAGCGAGCCGCCCCAGTCGTAGAAGTACTGCGAAGGCTTCGCCAGGCCCGCCTTGTCGGTGAAGTACAGCCTCGTCGTCCCCCACTCAGGTTTGTTGATCAGCAGCGCGCTGCCGTGCCACGCGTTCGAGCCGGACTTGGCCGCCGTGTTGAACACGCCGCCGGCCGCATGGCCCATGTCGGCGTCGTAGGTTTTCACCTGGACCTTGAGATCCTCGATCGCTTCGATCGACGGCACGATCGTCGGTCGGTTCGTGAAGTCGGTGATGGGAACGCCCTCGAGCAGGTAGCCGTTGCCTCGCCGCGGGCCGCCGCCGAGCGACAGAAACGACGCGTTGGTCTGATCCTGATAACGGACAAACTGCGGGTCGCCGGACTGAATCACGTTCGGCGTGGAGATCGCGAGGTAGAACGCGTTCCGCCCGAAGATCGGCAGCGTCTCGAGTTGCTTGGAATCGAGCGAGGCGGCGACCGCCGGGTTCGAGCGCTCGATGAGCGGAGCTTCGCCGGTGACGGTGATGTTTTCGGCGACCGCTCCGACTTCCATCGTGAAGTCCGACGTCAGGAACTGCTGCGTGCCGACGCGAAGTCCCTTGCGCTCCAGCGTCTTGAACCCTGGCATCGCCACTCTCAACGAATACGTGGCGGGCAGGACGTTGGCGAACGAGTATTCGCCGACCTCGTTGGTCGTCGTCGAACGCGTGGCGTTCGTTTCTTCGTTGGTCAGCGTGATTTCAGCGCCGGGGATGACGCCGTTCACGTCCTTGATCAGACCGCGTACGCCGCCTTGGTAGGTCTGGCCGGTGGCAGAGGATGGCGTCAGGAGCAGGGTGATGAACGCGAACGCGGCGAGAGTCGACAAGAGACGCGGCATGAGTCCCCCTTTTTTCGCCGAACGCGCGCATTCTGTGCTCACGTCATACCGTTGTCAAAACATAAAGTCCGCGTGATTGTCTGCGATTGTTTCCGTCGTTGCATTTGACAGCGGCGGACTCGGAGTTTAGGGTGGGGCGGTTGCGGAGGTTGTTCAAAATCAGTGGAGGAGGGCCCAATGGGACGTTTGCAGTCTGGCATCTCACGGCGCGGCTTCCTCGGCGGCGGCGTCACGGCGGCAATTGGCGGTCTGGCGGGCGGTGTGTTCGACGCCCGTGCCCGCGCGTTTGGCGGGCAGAGTCCGGCGCCCGCCCTGGCGCTGGACGCGCTCAAGCCGAGCGGCCCCTTGGACGAAGCGTACTGGTGGAAAGTACGCAGTCAGTTCAACATCGTCGATGGCCTCACGTTCATGAACAACGGCACGCTCGGACCGATGCCCCGTGTCGTGTTCGAGGCCAACGAGCGTTACATGCGCGAGATCATGGAGAACCCGACCGACGGCGGCCGCGCGGCGGAGGTCGACAAGGTGCGCGAGAAGGTCGCGGCGTTCGTCGGCGCCACCGCCGACGAAATCGCGCTGACCCGGAGCACCACGGAGGGGATGAACATCTTCGCCCACGGGTTCGACTGGAAAGCCGGCGACGAAGTGATCTACTGCACGCACGAGCACGGCGGCGGCATCGGCCCGTACAAGAATCTCGAGAAGCGCGTCGGGATCAAGATCGTCAACGTCGCCATCCCGGCGCCGCCGCAGAGCGTCGATCAGATCGTCGGTCTCTACGAAAAGGCGATCACGCCGCGCACGAAGGTCATCATGGTGAGCCACGTCACGTACGTGACCGGGCTCGTCACGCCGGTGAAGGAACTCACCGATCTCGCGCATCGTCGAGGGCTGCTGATCTCGGTCGACGGCGCCCACCCGCTCGGCATGATGGACCTCGACCTGCACGCCCTCGGTGTCGACCACTATGCGGCGGCGGGCCAGAAGTGGTTGATGTGCGGCACGGGCACCGGCGTCTGCTACGTGAAGCGCGACGTGCAGGACCGCATCGCGGAGCTCATGGGTGCGCCGTCCACCGATCCGAAGCGCGGCGCGCGCAAGTACGAGGAGTTCGGCCAGCGCGACGTGCCCGACGTGCTCGGCATGGGGGCCGCGGTCGATCTGCAGATGGCGGTCGGGAAGAAGAACATCGAAGCGCGCGATCGCGCGCTGTCCACGCGGCTTCGCGCCTGGTTGAAGAACGTTCCCGGCGTCAAGACATGGACATCCGAGGATCCCAAACTGAGCACCGCGCTCACGCTGTTCACCGTGCGCGACATCCCCATGGATGCCGTTCAGAAGGCGATCATGAAACGCGACCGGATCTGGATCCGGACGATGGGCACGGGCAACCTGAACGGATGTCGCGCGGCCACGCACCTCTACAACATGCCGGAGGACGTCGACCGGCTGGTGGATTCAGTCCGGTGGGTGTCGGAGAACGCGAGCCAGGTGAGGTCGACGGCCGGGTAGCTTCGCCCAACCTTGTAGGCCGGGTCCTTTCGGACCCGGCATCAGCGGCGGGTCCAAAGGACCCGCCCTACGCCTGCAGTTCTCCTCCGCGCTACGAGTCAGCGTCAAGGCAACCCGAACACATAGAGCGAATAGCCCGCGGCGATCGCGACGTACTGTTTGCCGTCGACGCCGAACGAAATGGGATTGGCTTTCACGGCGGAGCCGAGCTGCAGATCCCACAACGGCTTGCCCGTATCGGCGTCGAGCGCGAAGAAGTTGCCCTCTTCGGTGCCGCCGAACACGAGACCGCCCGCCGTGGACAGCAATCCGCTCCAGGGCGGCGTCAGCAGTTTGAACTCCCATTTCATCCTGCCCGTCGTGGCATCGAGCGCGCGAACGGCGCCCCACGCATCGTCACCGTTGACGGCGCGGCCGCCGCCGGCGACGAACGGATCGCCGGGCGTGTACTTCGATTCGCCCTTGAAGAAGTACGTGCCCATTTCGCGCGCCGGCTGATAGAACAGCTTCGTCTGCGGGCTGTACGACGGGCTGGGCCAGTTCGACGCGCCCTGAATGTTCGGGAACACGAGCGTGCCTTCGGTGCTCGGGTCCGTGCCCGGCAAAAGACGAGGTCGTCCTTTCGCGTCGAGCCCCGCGGCCCACGTCTGCTTCGCGTACGGCGTGCCGACGAGGAACTCGCCCGTCTCGCGGTCGAGCACGTAGTAGAACGCGTTGCGATTGGCCATCGCCACGAGCTTGCGCGCGCGACCGTTGATCGTCGCATCGAACAAAATGGGGATTTCGTTCGAGTCCCAGTCGTGGACGTCGTGCGGCGTGAATTGGAAATGCCACTTGATGCGTCCATCGTCGGGATTCATGGCGATGAGCGAACAGGTGTAGAGGTTGTCGCCCGGACGGACGTCGCCGTTCCAGTCGGGACCGGGGTTGCCCGTGCCCCAGTACAGCAGGTTCAACTCGGGATCGTACGAGCCCGTCAGCCAAGATGATCCGCCGCCGGTCTTCCAGCTATCGCCGCCCCACGTGCCGAAGCCGGGTTCACCTGGTCCGGGAATGGTGAACGATCGCCACAGCCGTTTGCCCGTTTTTGGATCGTACGCATCGAGGAATCCACGAATGCCGGCTTCGGCGCCCGACACGCCGATGATGATTTTGCCGTCGAGCGCCAGCGGCGCGCAGGTCATGTAGTAGCCGAGCGTGTTGTCGTCGACGATGGTGTCCCATCGAACGGCGCCGGACTTCGCATCGAGCGCGACCAAGTGGCCGTGCACCGTGCCGACAAAGACGGTCTCGTCGAGAATGGCGACACCGCGATTCACGGGCGGCGAGCCGATGACGCGCACGTCGGGTGGGATCGCTGGCGTCCAGGTCCACAGCGGCCGGCCCGTTCGGACGTCGAGTGCGGTCACGGTGCTCGGCGGCTCGGTGATGTACATCACGCCGTCTGAGACGATGGGCGAGGTTTCGACGATCCCGGTGCGGCGAACCTGATAGATCCAGAACGGCTTCAATTGCGCGACGTTCTGGCGGGTGATCTGGGTCAGCGGCGAGTACCGCTGCGACTGGTAGGTGCCCGAGTACGTCAGCCAGTCGGCCGGCGTTTTGTCCGCTGCGGCGATGCGCGAGTAGGGCACCTGAGCCAGCGCCGTGACGCCGCTCAGCGCAATCAGCACGAGGACGGTCGCTCTCACTTGGCACCTCTCAGGCTGGCGAGATACGCCACCAGGTCTTCGTTTTCCGCGTCCGAGAGCCGGCCTCGGAAGCTGGGCATAAGGCTCTTGCCGAACTCCTTGTCGAACTGTTTCAGATCGCTTTTCCTGAACGAATGGAATCGGTTGTTCGTGTCGCGGAGTTGGATCGTGAACGGGTCTTCGTTGATGCGGATGCCGCGGACTTCACGTCCGTCGCTCGTGACCACGTGCACCGGTAGATACTCCGAGAAGCCACGGCCCGGAACCGGCGACGAGCCTTGCGGCAGCATTTCCGCCGGACCAAGAAACGACTGGCGCAGGTAGCTGGGCCCGCGGCTGGCGCCAATCTCGGTGAGGTCCGGACCGAAGCTTCCGCCTTGCCCCTGAACGATGTGACAGGAGGCGCAGCCGAGACGCGTGTAGATCTCGCCTCCGCGCTGCGCATTTCCCGTCGAGGTGGCGGTGGGCGAGCGGCCGAGCGAACGCACGTACGCGACGAGTTGATCCAGCTCGGTGTCCGTCATCCGTCGGACGCGCGGCATGCCGCGATCGGCGATCCCGTCGCGGATGATCGCGCGCAGCGATTCATCGTCTGTCGCCCGCGTCAGCGTCGGACGGGCGAGGTTTGGTCCTTCGTCACCCGTACCGTCGATGCCGTGACATCGGCCGCACATCCCCTGAAACAGTTTCTTTCCTTCGCCGACATCCACGGCGGCTTGTCCGGCGTGCGCTGCCTGCGCGGCTGGCACGAGGGCAAGGACGAGAGCGAGCGGTGCGCATCGCGTGAGGATCATGGCGAGCTCCCCTGATTGGACCTGCGGGATTATACGCGCGCCCGCTGGTAGAATGCGGCGATGCGAGTGAGCCTGGCATCGGTCACACGCACGGTGGCGCAATGCGTCCGAACGCGGCGGGAGATCCGGGCTGCTTACGTGTTTGGCTCCGTGGCGACAGGTCGCGCGCGGGAGGACAGCGACGTGGACGTCGCCGTGCTGCTCGGCCGGCCCTTGCCTGCGAGCCGCTCGCTGTCCTATCGGCTGAAGCTCATGACCGAGCTTGGCGCCGCCCTCCAGCGGTCCGACGTCGACGTGATCATTCTCAACGACGCGTCACCGCTGCTCGCGCATCGAGTTCTCTCGAAGGGAAAGCTGGCGTTCGAGCGATCCGCGTCCGATAGAGTGCGGTTCCAGGTCAAGACTGCCGGCCTCTACGCGGACCTGATGCCGATGTTCGAGACGCACATTCGCTACTTGAAGAAGCGTGTGCGCGAGGGCCGAATCGTTGGTTGACCGCTACGTTGTCCGGGCGCGCATCGCCAAGATCCGCCAGTACGTGGCGCTGCTACGGAAGATCCGCCGGCTGGCGGATGAATCCGCGTTCGTCCAAGATCCGCTCATCTACGGCAACGCCGAACGTTACTTGCAGTTGGCCATCCAAGCGCTCCTGGACATCAGCAACCACATTGTCGCGGATATGAATCTGGACTTGCCCGCAGACAACAAGGAGCTTTTCGATCTCCTCGCCCGGCATAAAGTGCTGCCTGTCCGATTGGCGAAGAGACTCGCGCCGATGGCGGGCTTCAGAAACATCCTCGTGCACGAGTATCTGGAGATCGACCGGCATCGGGTGTATCGCGCGCTGAAGGATGACCTCGGAGACTTCGAGAAGTTCATTACAGCGGTCAGCAAGCTGCTCTAGCCAGTCAGGCCGCGACCCCTGCTTTGTCGAGAATGTGGGCCAGCACGTGCTGCGCCCGCGCGATGGGCAGGTTGCTGATGTAGAAATGTCGCGCGCCGGCGTCCATCAGCCCGCGAATCGTGCGCGCGCAGAGATCTTCCGGAGTGGCGCCGGCGCCGAATTCCCGCGTCAGTCCTTCGACTGGGACCGGCAGAAAGCTCTTGAGCGCCTCGAGCGTGCGCGGCTTGGCGCTCCGGTAGAAAAACACGCCGAACACACCGGGCATCGTGACGCCGCGCCGCTCGGCGGCGGCCACGAATCGCGCCACTTTGTCGGCGTCGAAGTGGCTGACGATTTGCGTCAGATAGAACTCAGCGTGGAAGTCCGGCGCGGCGAGATAGTCCACTTGCCGCTCGGGATCCGCGTGCGGGTTGGCCCAGCCGCCGAGGGCGAGCGTGTGATCGTGCTCGCGGAGAACTTTCCGCAACTGCCACGCGTGTGGGACGACCCGTGGCGTGCCGACGGTCTTGTCGCCGCCGAGCACGACGAGCGCGGGAAACCTGCTCTGGTGCGCGCGCTCGGCGTACGACAGGCAGTACTCGAGCGAATGCTTCGACGTCAGGAACGGCACGATGCGCTCGCGCGGCACGTCGCGGCCGAGATTCAGCACGAGATGCCGCAGGTTGTCTTCTTCGGCCGCGCCGACGGCGCTGTCGGTGAGAAAGACGAACGTGCCGGCTCTTGTCAGTCGTTGGACCGCGTGATACGTATCGATCCACGCGTCCATGCCCTCGTGCGTCGCGAGCTCCGCGCGCGGAGGACGAAGTTCCGCTGCCACGACCGACCCACCGGATTGAAGAGCCGATAGAAGATTCATAAGTCTCAAGTCTGACGTCTGAAGTCCGAGCGAACGGCGGCGTCTTCAAACTTCAGCCTTCACACTTCAGACTTACGCCGTAATATACATCCCTGTGACCCCGGCGGCTCTTCGCGAGATCCTCTCTCGTTTTCCCTCGCTCGCGCTCGTCCCGTCGCCGACGATCATCGAGCCGCTGCCGCGGCTTTCAGTACTGCTTGGGGGCGGTCCACGCCTGCTCATCAAGCGCGACGATGCGATCCCGTTCGGTTTTGGCGGCAACAAAGTGAGGAAGCTCGCGTTCGTCGGCGCGCGCGCGCAGGCGGATGGCGCCGATACGCTGATCACCGCGGGCGGCGTGCAGTCGAATCACGCGCGCGTGACGGCAGCCGTCGCCGCGAAGCTCGGCATGCGTGCGGTGCTGGTGGCGAATGGTGAACCGCCGGAGCGTCCGGCCGCCAACGTCCTGCTCAACGGCCTCCTCGGTGCGGAAATCGTCCACGTGGGATCGCGCGACGAGCGCGCGCCGAAGAT
>JACPZV010000202.1 GCA_016195295.1 Acidobacteriota bacterium | reverse complement strand
GTGGCAGTCGTAGCCCACGACGTACGGCGCGTCGTAGCCGGCCATCGATCGCGATTTGACGACCAGCTCCTTGAGAATCTTGTTGAGCGCCGTGCCCATGTGGATGTTGCCGTTGGCGTACGGGGGACCGTCGTGCAAGACGAATTTCGGCGCGCCCTCATTCCGCCGCCGCGCGCGGATCTTCCCGTAGAGGTCCATCGCCTTCCAGCGGGCGAGCGTCTCGGGCTCGCTCGTCGGCAGGTTCGCCTTCATCGAGAATTCTGTGCGCGGCAGATTGACGGTGTCCTTCCAGTCAGGCATGGGTCTCCATCGATTCTATAATGATCTGATGCGCGTCGCGCCCGCGGCCCTGAAGCGAACCACTCTCGACAACGGACTCCACGTGCTCGTGCGGGAGGAGCACACCGCGCCGCTCGCCTCCGTGTGGTGCTGGTACAAAGTGGGCTCGAAGGACGAGCGCCCCGGGCTGACGGGCGTGTCGCACTGGTGCGAGCACATGAATTTCAAAGGCACGACGCACATCCCGCGCGACCAGGTGAAGGGCATCATCGAGCAGTTCGGCGGCAGTTGGAACGGCTACACGTGGATCGATCAGACGACGTATCTCGAGACCGCGACGCGCGACGCGCTGGACCGCATGCTCTTCATCGAGTCGGAGCGCATGGCGAGCTGCCTCTATCATCCGGACGACTGCGAGTCGGAGCGCACGGTCATCATCTCGGAGCTCCACGGCGGCGAGAACGATCCCGATCAGCTGCTCGATCAGGAACTGACCGCCACGGCGTTCAAGGCGCATCCGTACCGTCATCCGACAATCGGCTGGCTGTCGGATCTCGAGACGATGACGCGCGACGATCTGTACGGCTACTACCGCCGTTACTACGTACCCAACAACGCGACGCTGGTCATCGTCGGCGACGTCGAGACCGATGACGCGCTGCGCCTGGTCGAGCGGCACTTCGGCGGCATCCAGCCCGGCGCGCCGATCGCGCGACAGCGCACCGTCGAGCCGGCGCAGACCGGCGAACGCCGGCTGACGATCCGGAAGGAAGGCACGGCCGCGTACTTGAAGGTCGGCTACCACGTCGCGTCCGCGACCGACGCCCGCTTTCCGCCGACGCTGCTGCTCGACGCCGTGCTGACCGGCGCGAAGGGCGTCAACCTCTGGTCGAGCTTTCGCGTGCCGCCGCCGCAGCGCAGCGCACGGTTGTATCGCGCGCTCGTCGAGCGGGGACTCGCGTCCTCGGTCCACGGATCGCTCGTGCCGACCGAGCAGCCGTTCCTGTACACCGTGTCGGCGACCGCGACCGACGGCACGCTGCTGGCATCCGTGGAATCGGCGCTGATCGAGGAACTCGACCGCGTGCGCCGCGAGGGCGTCACGGACGCCGAGCTTGTGAAGGCGAAGGCCCAGCTGCGCGCGCGAATGACCTTCGACAGCGACAGCGTCACCAACATCGCCCACCAGCTCGGCTACTTCGAGACGATCGCCAGCGTCGACGTCTTCACCGAGCTGCCGTCGCGTCTGGCTGCGGCCACCGTGGAAGACGTCGCGGCCGTGGCGAGACAAGTCCTTTCGGCGTCAAACCGTACCGTGGCCTGGTTTGACCCGCTGACGATCGAAAGTCTAAAGGCTGAAGTGTGAAGTCTCAAGACACGGACCTCAGACTTCAGACTTCACACTCGAGACTTACGTCACGGTCAAGTCTGTCTCCAAGTCGCGACGTTCTCCCGAACGGCGTCACGCTTTTGGCGAAGGCGACTTCCAAGACGCCCATCGTCGCGATCAACCTCGCGATGCGCGCGGGGTCCATCGCGGATCCCGCGGATGCGCCGGGCGCGACGTGGCTCTTGTCCCGCGTGATCGATCGTGGCACCGCCACGCGGTGGGCGGCCGAGGTCGCGGAAGAGCTGGACAGCCGCGGCATCACGCTCACCATCAACGTCTCGCGTCATCTGTTCTCGCTCGTCTGCACGTGCCTGGCCGAGGATTTCGCGGCTGTGCTGGCGCTGCTCGGCGACGTGCTGATGACGCCCTCGCTGCCTGAGGCGGAAATCGCGACGCGCAAGGGCGAAGTGATCACGGCGATTCGCCAGGACGAGGACAACCCCGCCGTCCGTGCGACCGAATCGCTGATGGCGCTGCTCTACCCGAATGGCCATCCGTACGGCCGGCGGACGAAGGGGTCGGTCGAGTCGATCGAGACCCTGACGCGCGAGCGGCTGTCGCGACTTCATGCCGAGCGCTTCGCGCCTGGCGGGCTCTCCGCCGTCATCGTCGGCGACGTTGACGCGTCGCGCGCGCGAGACGAGGTGATCCGCGTGTTCGGCGACTGGCGCAAGTCGTCGTCGTCTCCCTTGGTGCTACCACCAGTGACGCCGGCGACGAGCCGCCGACGTGTGGTGATCTCGATGATGAACAAAGCGCAGGCCGACATTGCGTACGGCTTCACGACGATCACGCGGCGCGATCCGGCCTACTATGCGTTTTGGCTGCTGAACGTCGCCTTCGGCCAGTACGCGCTCGGCGGCCGGCTGGGCGACAGCATTCGCGAGCGCCAGGGGATGGCCTACTACGTGTCGAGCGCGCTGGACGCGAACCTCGCCGAGGGACCGCTCACGATTCGTGCCGGCGTGAGCCCGGTGAACGTCGATCGTGCGCTGGCCTCGATAGACGAGGAAGTCGCGCGGCTCGCCGCCGATGGGTTGACGGCAAAGGAGCTCGACGAATCACGTCGGTTTCTGATTGGCTCCATGCCGCGCGCGCTCGAAACGAACGCGGGCATCGCGAATTTTCTCCAGAACGAAGAGTTCTTCGGTCTCGGCCTCGACTACGACGTCAGGCTGCCGGCGCTGCTCGACGCCGTCACGCTGGACGACGTGAACGCCGCGGCACGCCGCGCGCTCGATGCCGGCCGGGCGACTGTAGTGATCGCCGGTCCCTACGACGAACGCGCGTGACAGCCATTACCCAATTACCCAACTACTCAACTACCCAATTCATATGTCTTCCGTCCGCGCCGTTTTTTTCGACGTCGACGCGTCGAAATTTTCGCAGGCCGTGGCCTGCGCGGCGCCGCTGCTCGACGTGCCAGACGAGGCGTACGACGACGAGATCTTTGTCGCCTACACGCGCCGCATCATCGAGGGCATGGGCGGCCAGGGACCGCAGGTCGACGCGTGCGCGCGGGAAATCTACGTCGAGTGGGCGGCGTGTCAGCACTTCGAGCTCTACGACGACGTGCCGGGCGTGTTGCGCGAGCTCTCCGCGGCCGGCCTGCGCATCGGACTGATTTCCAACTCGCACCGCTGCCTGGCGTCGTTCCAATCGCATTTCGAGCTTCAGGGTCTCATCAGTGCGACCGTCTCCTCGTCTCAACATGGCTTCATGAAGCCCCACCCGAGCATCTTCGCGGCGGCGTTGCAGCTCGTCGACGCGCAACCTGCCGATGCCGTGATGGTGGGGGACAACTTCCGTCAGGATGTGGAAGGCGCGCTCGCCGCCGGCATGCGCGCCGTGCTGCTTCACCGCGCCGACACGCCGACACTCGCGCACGAACTGAGCGAGCGTGGTGTGCCGGTGATTCGCTCGCTGCGCGAGTTGCCGAGCCTGCTCATTCAGTAGCGTATAATGCGCTGTCTCGTGGACCTGCCGATTTCGCTCGATCGGGATCGTCTCACCGCGTGGTGCCGACGATGGAAGGTACGCGAGCTCGCTGTGTTTGGCTCGCTGTTGCGACCGGATTTCGGACCCGCGAGCGACGTCGATCTGCTGGTGACGTTCCAATCCGATGCCGCCTGGAGCCTGATCGATCACGAACGGATGAAGCAGGAGCTGGTTGACATCGTGGGCCGCGAGGTCGACCTTGTCAGTCGTGAGGGCATCGAGCGAAGCGCCAACTGGATCCGCCGTCAAGCGATTCTCGACACGGCGAGGCCGCTCGATGTCCAGGGATGACGCGGTCGCGCTTGACATGTTGACCGCCGCCCGGCGGGCTGTCGAGTTTGCATCGGGTCTCACGGAAGACGAGCTCGGAACGGATTTCAAGACCCAGTCTGCGCTTCTCCATCAACTCCTCGTCTTAGGCGAAGCGGCTAAACGCCTCTCCGACAGCTTTCGCGACGCTCATCCTGAAACTCCATGGAAAGCCATCGCGGGCATGCGCGATCGCATCATCCATGGGTACGATGACGTCGATCTTCGCGAAGTGTGGCGGACGGTTGACAGCGACCTTCCCACCTTGATTGTCACACTCGAACGTCTGGTCCCCCCGAAACCGTCGTCGCCGAACGCCTGAATTTGAATCGCCGGCCACAAAGGCCGCCCCGCATGCCTTTCACGTTCAAAGATCTGACGACGATCGCCGAGTTCGCCGACGTCGTCAAGATCGAGCGCGAGATCTGGGGGCCGGGGTACGACGATGTCGTGCCCGTGCCGATTCTTGCCGTCACGGTCCAGCGCGGCGGCATTCTCATCGGCGCATTCGACGACGATCGCATGATCGGCTTCGTCTACTCGCTGCCGGGTATCAGGGACGGCAAGCCGACGCAGTGGTCGCACATGCTCGGCGTCCTGGACGAGTACCGGAAGGGCGGCGCCGGCTATCAGCTGAAAGTCCTTCAGCGCGACCGCGCGCTGGCGATGGGCCTCGATCTGATCGAGTGGACCTTCGATCCACTGCAGGCCGCCAACGCGCACCTGAACTTCTCGAAGCTCGGCGTCATCGTCGAGCACTATGAAGAGAACGTCTACGGCGAGTCCGGCAGCCCGCTGCACCATGGCAACCCGACCGATCGCTTCATCGCGGAGTGGTGGATCCGGACGTCGCACGTTGCGCGGCGGCTCGCCGGCTCGGCGCCGATGGCGCCTGTGCTGACGGTGGAGCCGGCCAACCGCACGCGAACGGCGAAGAAGGAAAACTGGCTCGAGCCGATTGACGTGAACGTCTCGCTCGATGCGCGGCGGATCGGCGTCGAGATCCCGACGGGCTTCACCGAGATGCTGTCCCGTGCGCCCGAGCTCGCGCTCGAATGGCGCCAGACGACGCGTCGCATCTTCGCGACGTACCTCGCCCGCGGCTACCGCGTCGTCGAGTTCTTCCTCGACCGCGCGAACCGCAAGGGGACGTATCTGCTTATCCGGGAGGCCAGCTGAGACTTCTTCCGCCGATGAGATGCAGGTGGATGTGGAAGACTGTCTGGCCGCCGTCGCGATTCGTGTTGAAGACCACGCGGAAGCCGCTCGCCGAAATGCCCCGCTCCTTCGCAATCGCCGCCGCGCGCCGAACCATTTCGCCGACGATGTGATCGTCGCCAGCAGCGACATCGTTCAGTGACGCGATGTGCCGCTTCGGCACGATCAGCACGTGCGTCGGTCCCTGCGGGTTGATGTCATTGAACGCGAGCAGGCGATCGTCCTCGTAGACGATCGACGCGGGGATCTGGCGCGCAATGATCTTGCAGAAGAGACAGTCCGCCATGGCGATCACCGTTCTCGTGTAGGGCGGGTCCTTTTGGACCCGCCAAGTGGAGCCGGGTCCGAAAGGACCCGGCCTACAGCCGCTGCGCGCTACAACTTCCTGGCGACAGCCGTGCGCGCGATGCCGTCGAGATCGCGTCGAAGTTCCAGCAACGTGAGCGCGGGCGCGCGTTCGAGCAGTTGCTCCACCTCAACGTCCTGACCGAATCCGAACTCGAAGATGAAGTATCCACCGGGACGCAGCCGACTCGGCGCCGCCGCGACCAGTCGCGTGATCACGCCGAGCCCATCGTTGCCGCCGAAGAGCGCGACGCCCGGTTCGTAGTCACGCACTTCCGGCTGCAGCACCGGCCGCGCCTCGTCCACGACGTACGGAGGATTCGCGACGATGACGTCGAAGGTACCAGCGACGCCGCCGAGCAGATCGCTCCGCGCGAACGTCACGCGATCCGCCACGCCGTGGCGCGTCGCGTTTCGGCGCGCCACATCGAGAGCCGCTTCAGAAATATCCGTGGCCGTGACGGTCGCGGCGCGGTGCTCGTGCGCGATCGCGACGGCGACGCACCCGCACCCCGTACAAACGTCCGCGATCTTCAGCGGTGCCGATGGATCGCGAAACAGGTCGAGCACCGCTTCGACGATGAACTCGGTGGACGGACGCGGAATCAAGACCGCGGGCGTGACTTCGAACTCGAGTTCCCAGAATTCCCGGCGCCCGATGATGTACGCCACGGGCTCTCTGGCCGTGCGCCGCGCGATGAGCGCGGCGTAGCGCGAGAGGAAATCGTCTGGCTCGGATTGATTCGCGTCGGTGAAGTACCGCTCGGCGGTCCAGCCGAGCGTGTGCTCGGCCAGCAGCCGCGCGTCGAGCGCGGATTCATTCGGCGACACGCCCGCCTCGAGGAGGCGCTGCCGTGCTTCGTCGACGCGCGCGAGGATCGAGGACGTGCCTGACTTCAAGAGACCGCCGTCGCGTCTTTCAGCTTCTCCGACTGGTAGTGCGTGATGACCTGGTCGAGCATGTCGGTCAGGTCGCCGTTGAGAACCTCGGTCAGCCGGTGGGTCGTGAAGTTGACGCGGTGATCGGTGATGCGGTTCTGTGGAAAGTTGTACGTCCGGATTTTCTCTGAGCGCTCGCCCGTGCCCACCTGGCTCCGCCGATCCTTCGCAATCGCCTCTTGCTGCTTGCGCAGCTCCATCTCGTAGAGCCGTGACCGAAGCACTTTCATCGCCTTCGCGCGATTCTTGATTTGCGACTTCTCGTCCTGCTGCGACACCACCGTGTTCGTCGGGATGTGCGTGATGCGGACGGCGGAGTAGGTGGTGTTGACGCTCTGGCCGCCGGGGCCGCTCGAGCAGAACGTGTCGATGCGCAGATCCTTGTCGTTGATCTGGACGTCGACCTCCTCAGCCTCCGGCAGCACCGCGACGGTCACGGTCGACGTGTGGATGCGGCCGCTGGCCTCGGTGGCCGGCACGCGCTGGACGCGGTGGACGCCGCTCTCGTACTTCAACTTGCTGTAGGCGCCGCGCCCCTCGATCATCGCGATCACTTCCTTGAGCCCGCCGACGCCGGTATCGCTGCTCGACATCACCTCGAG
>JACPZV010000201.1 GCA_016195295.1 Acidobacteriota bacterium | reverse complement strand
GCGATGTCGAACATCGAGCGGCTGCGCGGCGCCGCGGCCGGCGCCGGAATCTTCGCCGTCGCGCTGGCGCCCGATCCGGACCTCATCCTGCAGTGCATGCGGGCGGGCGCGAACGAGTTCTTCGTCTGGCCGCCGGCCGAGGAAGCGTTTCACGGCGCCGTTCGCCGGACGGCCGCCAGGCGCGAGACGGCGCAAGGCGCCCGGCCGGCGGCCACCATGCTCGTGTTCTTCGGGGCCAAAGGCGGCGCCGGCACGACGACGGTGTCGGTGAACTGCGGCGTCGAGCTGGCGCGCCTGAGCCGGAAGTCCGTGCTCATCGTGGACTTGAAGGCGGGGCTCGGCGAAGTCGCGCTGTTTCTCGGCGTGCGCCCGCGTTTCAGCCTGCTCGACGCCATCGACAACCTGCATCGTCTCGATCGCGAGTTCCTGCGCGAGCTGGTCGTGACGCACAAGTCGGGCCTCGAGATTCTCGCGGGCTCCGATCACTTCGATCGGCCGGGCGCGGCCGACGGCGGCGCGATCGAGGAACTGCTGCGCCTGCTCGCCCGGCAGCACGAGTACGTCGTCGTGGACGCGGGCAGCCAGATCAATTCCTGCACGGTGGCCGCGCTCTACAGCGCGGATCAGATGTTCCTGGTGGCGAATCCTGACGTGCCGTCGGTGCGCAACGCGCAGCGGCTGCTCGACCGGGTGCGCCAGCTCGGCGCGTGCGGCGAGCGCGTGCGCGTGCTGCTGAACCGCGCCGCCGAGCCGTATCCGATTCTGCCGAAGCAGATCGAAGGCGCGCTCGGCCATCCCATTCACCACACGTTCCCCAGCGACTACAAGACCGTGTCGGCCGCGCTCAACTCGGGCGTGCCGCTGGCGCTCACCGGCAACTCCGACATCGCGACGCAGTTCGACAGCTTCACGCGCCGCCTTCTGGATGGATCCGCCGATCAAACGGCGCCGCCGGCTGCCCGGCGCGGTTTGCTCGGTCTCGATCGGATCGCCTCCCTCTGGTAACCCCGATGACGATGATGACGACGCTCACTGCCGCCGTGTCACGACCGACGCCGCCGGGCGCGCGTTCGCTGCCGCCGCCGCCGCGCCAGCAGTACCTCGAGTTCCGCGCCAACGTGCATCGCCGGCTCCTCAACCGGCTGAATCTCGAAGCGCTGGCGCAGGCCGATCGCGCGCGCGCGGAGAGCGACATCCGCATGCTCCTCGGCGAGCTGCTCTCGGAAGAGAGCGCGCCGCTGAGTCTCGGCGAGCGCGAAACGCTCTTTGCCGAGATCCTGGATGACGTCTTCGGGCTCGGTCCCCTGGAGCCGCTGTTGCGCGACCCGTCGATCAGCGACATTCTCGTCAACACGTGCAAGCACGTCTTCGTCGAGCGCGGCGGCGTGCTCGAGCACGTCCCGAGCGGTTTTCAGGACGACCGCCATCTGCTGCGCGTCATCGACCGCATCGTCAGCGGGGTCGGACGGCGCGTGGACGACAGCTCGCCGATGGTGGACGCGCGGCTGCCGGACGGGTCGCGCGTCAACGCCATCATTCCGCCGCTGGCGGTCGACGGCCCGCTGCTCTCGATTCGGCGCTTTCCGGCCGAGCGGCTCAAGGCCGACGATCTCGTCAACCTGCGCGCGCTGACGCGGCCGATGCTCGATCTGCTCGCGCACTGCGTGAAGGCGCGCCTCAACTGCCTGATCAGCGGCGGCACCGGCGCCGGCAAGACGACGCTGCTCAACATCCTGTCGGGATTCATCTCCGAGCGCGAGCGCATCGTGACGATCGAGGATGCCGCGGAGCTGCAGCTCCACCAGGAACACGTCGTCCGGCTCGAGACGCGCCCGCCGAACGTGGAAGGCAAGGGCGCCATCCGGCAGCGCCAGCTCATGATCAACGCGCTCCGCATGCGGCCCGATCGCATCGTCGTCGGCGAGGTGCGCGGCGAAGAGGCGCTCGACATGCTTCAGGCGATGAACACCGGTCACGACGGATCGCTGACGACCGTGCACGCGAACACGCCGCGTGACGCGCTCAGCCGCATCGAAACCATGATCGCGATGGGCGCGACGAACCTGCCCGAGCGCGCGATGCGCCAGCAAATCGCGTCGGCCATCCAGCTCGTCGTGCAGCAGACGCGTCTCAGCGACGGCTCGCGGAAAGTGACGAGCATTTCGGAGATCACCGGCATGGAAGGCGACATCGTCACGATGCAGGAGATCTTCGTGTTCGAGAAGGTGGGCGTGACGCAGGACGGCAAGGTGGTCGGACGGTTCCGCGCGACCGGCGTGCGGCCGAAGTGCTGCGAGCGGCTGCGAACGTCGGGCATTCATCTACCGGCCGACATGTTCGAAGGCGTGACGGAGGTCCGCTGATGCTGCTGGCGGCGTTCGCGTTTCTCCTCGCGGCGGGCGCCGTCCTCGGCGGCGCCGCGGCCGTCGCCTACCTGCCCGGCGCCGTCGCCCGCCGGCGGCTCGACCGCCGCTTGAAAGACGTGGCGATGGCCGGCGCGGGCGGACCCCTTTGGGACACGGGCGCGGAGACGGTGGTCAAATCGACGGAAGGCGGCCCGCTGCCCGCCGTCGATCGGTTCGTCGCCGGGACGCGCGCCGGCTCGCGCCTCGCGCGGCTCATCGAGCAGTCCGGCGTGCGGACGACGCCGAGCAGCGTCGCGCTCATCAGCATCGTCGCGGTCGCGGCGTCGGCTGTCGTGGCGTCCATCTTCGTGCGCCAGCCGTACGCGCCGCTCGTTGCCGGGCTCGCCGGCGGCGCGGCGCCGATCGCGTGGCTGGTGCAGCGGCGATCCACGCGGCTGAAGCGGTTCGAGGAACAGTTTCCGGAAGCGCTCGACCTCCTCTCACGCGCGATTCGCGCCGGCCACGCATTTCAGACGGCGATGGGGATGGTGGCCGACGAACTGCCGCCGCCGGTGGGCCCCGAGTTCAAAAAGACGTTCGACCAGCAGAACTACGGTCTGCCGCTTCGCGACGCGCTCAACGAGATGGCCGAGCGCGTCGGCCTGCTCGACGTCCGTTTTTTCGTGGTCGCCGTGTTGATTCAGCGCGAGACGGGCGGCAACCTGTCGGAGATCCTGGACAACCTGGCGCACGTGGTCCGCGAGCGCTTCAAGATCCGGCGTCAGGTCCGCGTCCACACGGCGCACGGACGCTTCACCGGCTACGTGCTGCTCGCGCTTCCCGCGGCGCTCGGTGTCGCGCTGTCGATCATCAGCCCGGATCACATGAACCTGCTGTTTCACGAGCGCATGGGTCAGACGATGCTGCTCGTCGCGATCGTGATGCAGACGGTCGGGTTTTTCTGGATCCGCCAGGTGGTCAAGATCGAGGTCTGACGTGACGCTGCTGTTGCCGCTGCTCGCGTTTGTGTTGGCGTCGCTGTTGGTCGGCGCGGTGGCGCTCGTGTTCGCGCGCGGAGACGCCCAGACGCTCGAACGCCGACTGAGCGAGGTGACGGGCGTCGCCGTGACGGCGGCCGACGAGCATCCGGGTTACGAGCGCGCGGCCGCCACGCTCAAGCGTCTCGGACGCGTCGTGCCCGCCTCGCCCGCGGAGACCGGCAAGCTGCGGCAGCGCCTAATCCAGGCCGGCTATCGGAGCCACGAGGCGCTGGCGGTGTTCTTCGGAGTCCGGCTTGGCGTGGCGCTGGTGTGTTTCGTCGTTCTCGCGTCGCCGGTTCTCTTTCGTCCCAACATCCCGATGGCGCTGGGCGCGTGTGGTGTGGGCTACGTGATTCCCGGCATGCTGCTGGCGCGCCTCGCCAAGCGGCGGCAGCATCGCATCCGCTTGGGCTTGCCCGACGTGCTGGACCTCCTGGTCGTCAGTGTTGAAGCCGGCCTCGGGCTCGATCAGGCGCTGCAGCGCGTCGGCGACGAGCTGGCGTTCGCGCATCCGGATCTGTCCGACGAGCTGCGGCTGATCAACCTCGAACTGCGCGCGGGCAAAGGGCGTGTCGAAGCCCTGCGCAATCTCGCCGAGCGTACCGGCGTGGACGATATTGCGTCGCTCGTGGCGATGCTCGTGCAGACCGACAAGTTCGGCACGAGCGTGGCGCAGTCGCTCCGCGTCCATTCCGACACCGTCCGCACCAAGCGCCGTCAGCGCGCCGAGGAGGCCGCCGCCAAGACCGGCGTCAAGATGGTGTTTCCGCTCGTGTTCTGCATCTTCCCGGCCGTCTGGGTGGTGACGATCGGTCCGGCCGCGATCAAGTTCGTTCAGGTCCTGCTTCCGATCACGCAGCGATGACGAGTCCCGCAGCCGCCGCATCGCTTTTCGACACGCCGGTCGCGTCGCTCGCACCGCCGCTCCCGCGGACGCTGGCTGACACGGGACTGGGCGTGGATCAGATCGAACAGCTGTTGATCAAAACCCTCTATGGCGGCGAGGCGACCGGCCACGTCGCCGCCGAACGCCTGCGGCTGTCGTGGACGATCCTCGACCCGATTGTCGAGCGTGCGCGCGCCGAGCGCCTCGTGGAAGTGCGCGGCGCGGCCGGCACCGGCGGCGCGGCGTACCGCTATGGGCTGACGGATGTCGGCCGCGATCGGGCGCGGCAGTACCTCGACATCAATCAGTACGCCGGCGCGGCGCCCGTGCCGCTGGCGGCGTACGTCGCGGAGATGCACGCGCTGGCGGGACGCCGCGGCTACATCGATCGCGACCGCTTGCGGCAGGGCTTTTCACACCTGATCGTGGGCGACCGCGTGTTCGAACAGCTCGGGCCGGCGATCAACGCGGGCAAGGCGGTCTTCCTCTACGGCCCGCCCGGCAACGGAAAAACCGTCATTGCCGAAGGCATGGGCCGCGCGCTCGGCGGCGACATGTACGTGCCGCACGCGATCGACGTCGACGGTCAGATCATCAGGGTCTTCGATCCGATCAATCACGACTCGCTCGAAGCCGACGATGACGCGCCGAGCGTCGTGACCGCGGCGCCGCGCGATCGGCGCTGGGTGCGCATCCGCCGGCCCGTCGTCATGGTGGGCGGCGAGCTGACGCTCGACATGCTGGACCTCACGTTCAACCCGTTGACGAAGTTCTACGAGGCCCCGATTCAGCTGAAGGCGGGCGGCGGCGTCTTCCTCGTCGACGACTTCGGGCGCCAGCGCATCCGGCCCCAGGATCTTCTCAACCGCTGGATCGTGCCGCTCGAAAGCCGCGTGGATTATCTGACCCTGCACACGGGGAAGAAATTCCAGGTGCCGTTTGACGTCCTCATCGTGTTTGCGACGAACCTCAACCCCGAATCTCTCGCAGACGAGGCCTTCCTACGCCGGATTCCGTACAAGATCGCGATCGAGAACCCGACGGTCGAAGAGTTCTCGCGGATCTTCGAGCTCAATTGTCGACGCCGCCATCTCCGCTTCCACGGCGTGATGGTGGCGTACCTGCAGCGGCGCCATTACGCGCCGCACGGGCGACCGCTGCGCGCGTGCCATCCGCGCGACCTGTTGGATCAGGTGACGGCGATCTGCCGGTATCGCGGCGCCCCGCCGAAAATCACGCGCGAGCTGCTCGACCGCGCGTGCGCGTCGTATTTCGTCGACGCCGGCCCGCCGGCCGCTGGAGACGAGGACGGACGCAGCGCCGGCCATGTCGCGTGAGCGCCTCCGCGAGCTGGCGTCGCGCGTCGTCGTTGGCGCGCTGTTCGCGCTGCTCTCGATCAACCTGCTCGGCGACTTCCTGCGCACGGGCCGCGTCACCGGGCTGCTCTTGCTTGCGAGCGAGGCGCTCGTCGTCGTGCTCACCATCGTCCGCCGCCGCGCGCGGCTCGTCGACCGTTCGGTCGTCGCCACGACGCTGACGACCGTCTCGATCGGCGCACCGGCGATGCTCAGGGCCGCCAACGTCCTCGGCCTGGCGCCGGACGCCGCGACGGCTCTGCTATCGGCCGTCGGCCTGGCGCTCATCATCGTCGGCAAGGTGACGCTCGGCCGCAGCTTCGGGATCGCGCCGGCCAACCGAGGCGTCGTCGCGCGGGGCCCGTATAACGTCGTGCGCCATCCGATTTACGCCGGGTATCTCGTCACACACCTCGCGTTTCTGGTGGCGCACCCGCGACCGTGGAATCTGGTGGTCGTGGCGGTCGCCGATACGGCGCTCGTCCTGCGGGCGCTCATCGAAGAACACCTGCTCGCCGCCGACGTCGAATACCAGGCGTACTGCCGCCGGGTCGGATGGCACTTGGTGCCCGGGGTGTTTTGAGGGCTGAGGGCTGAGGGCTGAAGGCATGCAGATCGTGAACGAGCGGACGGACGAGATTGTGGCGAGCGCGGTGGAGATCGCGACCACGAGCGCGTCCCGCCGCCGCGGCTTGCTCGGCCGCGACCGCTTCGACGCGTGCGCCGCGCTGATCCTGTCGCCCTGCTGGACGATTCACACGGCGTTCATGCGCTTTCCAATTGACGTCGCGTTCGTCAGCCGTGAGGGGCGGG
>JACPZV010000215.1 GCA_016195295.1 Acidobacteriota bacterium | reverse complement strand
GGACGGCGCCCGCGCGTACGTGAGCGCCGAGCACATCGGTCTTGATCGCTTCCGGCTGTTGCCGACGCTCTGCTGGATCAGCACGAGCGACGTTTTCCTGCGCGCGCTCTGCTTCGGCGGCGTGGCGTGTGCGGCGCTGCTCGTCGTCGGCATCGCGCCGATCGCCGTGCTGCCGGCGTTGTGGCTGTTGTACCTCTCGCTGTCGGTCGTCTGCCGTGGGTTTCTGTCGTATCAGTGGGACGCGCTGCTGCTGGAGGCGGGCCTCGTCTCTGTGTGCACCGCGCCGGCGGTCGGCTGGGAGCGGCTGCGCGAACGCGTCGATCCACCGCGCCTGGGCCGGTGGTTGATGCTCTGGTTGCTGTTCCGGCTGATGCTCGGCTCTGGCGCCGTCAAGCTCGCCAGCGGCGATCCGACGTGGCGCGACCTGACGGCGTTGACCTTTCATTACGAGACGCAGCCGATTCCGACGCCGCTCGCGTGGTACGCGAACCAGCTGCCCGTCTGGTTTCAGAAGATGTCGGCGCTCGCCGTATTCGGCATCGAGCTCATCGCACCGTGGTTCATCCTCGGTCCGCGGCGGCTCCGCGCGCTCGCCTTCGCGCTGTTGCTCGGACTGCAGGCCCTCCTCGCGCTGACCGGCAACTACGCCTTCTTCAATCTGCTTGCCGTCGCGTTGTGCCTGTTCCTGCTCGACGACGCGACGTTCTCCCGTGCAGGACGAAGCGTTGCGCCGAGCCGGGACGGTCCATCTCGTCTCGGGCGCGGCGCGACGATCGCCTTCGCCCTCGTCACCGTGCCGGTGTCCGCGCTGATGTTCACGGGCAGCCTCGGTCTCGCGCTGCCAGGCGCGCTGTTGATCGCGCCCGTCGCCGAGTCGGTCACGCCGTTCCGCAGCGTCAACAGTTACGGTCTGTTCGCGGTGATGACCACGAGGCGCGACGAGATCATCGTCGAAGGATCCGACGATGGCGTGAGCTGGCAGGCGTACGAGTTCAAGTACAAACCTGGCGAGATCGATCGGCGTCCGCCGTGGGTGGCGCCGCATCAGCCGCGGCTCGACTGGCAGATGTGGTTTGCGGCGCTCGATTTTTACGGCGACGCGCCGTGGTTCCGCAACTTCTGCCTGAGACTCCTCGACGGATCGCCCGACGTGCTCCGACTGCTCGCGCGCGATCCGTTCGCCGGTCGTCCGCCCGCGTACGTGCGCGGCGTCAGGTATCGGTACCACTTCACGCACGCGTCATCGACGCGGGGACAGGTCTCCGTAGCAACCGCGGCGGCTCGGGGACAGGTCTCCGTACCAACCGCGGCGGAGACCTGTCCCCAATGCTGGTGGACGCGCGATCGGATCGGCGAGTTTTCGCCGGTGCTGGCGCGACCGTGAAGGTATAATTCGCTGCCGTGATCGGCCAAACGCTCTCGCATTACCGCATCATCGAAAAGCTCGGCGGCGGCGGCATGGGTGTGGTCTACAGGGCGGAAGACACGCGGCTCGGCCGCCAGGTCGCGCTCAAGCTGCTGCCGGCCGATCTGTCGCGCGATTCGCAGGCGCTCGAGCGGTTCCAGCGCGAGGCGCGCGTCGCGTCGTCACTCAATCACCCGCACATCTGCACCCTCTTCGATATCGGCGAGGATCAGGGCCAGCGCTTTCTCGTCATGGAAATGCTGGACGGCGAGACGCTGAAGCATCGCATTCGCGGACGTCCGCTGCCGATCGACGAGATTCTCGATCTCGGCGCGCAGATTGCGGACGCGCTCGACGCCGCGCACGCAAGCGGCATCATCCATCGTGACATCAAGCCGGCGAACATCTTCGTCACCAAACGCGGTCAAGCAAAGATGCTGGACTTCGGGCTGGCGAAGCTCGCGGTGCAGCCGCGCGCCGCAGCCCCGGACGACTCGCGACCGACGATGGCCGACGAAGATCTGACGGACCGCGGGACGACGCTGGGAACGGTCGCGTACATGTCGCCGGAACAGGCGCGCGGACAGGAGCTCGACGCGCGGACGGATCTCTTTTCCTTCGGCGTCGTGCTCTACGAGATGGCGACGGGGACGCAACCGTTCAAGGGCGCGACGTCGGCGGTGATCTTCGAAGGGATCATGAGCAAGGCGCCGACCTCGCCCGTGCGGATCAATCCGGAACTGCCGCCGAGCTCGAACGCATCATCAATAAGTCGCTCGAAAAGGATCGCAGCCTGCGCTACCAGCATGCGTCGGACATGCTGGCCGATCTGAAGCGGCTGCATCGGGACACGTCGTCGGGTCGCACCGTCGTGGACACGCCGTCGTCTGCGCCGGCGAAGACGGTTACCGCGCCCGCGGCGACGTCCGCAGCCGCGCAGGCGTCTGGGGCCCCGTCGGATGTCGGGCGCGCCTCCTCACGCCTCCCGAAGTCTGTGTGGATCGCGGCGGCCGCGGTCGTGTTGTTTGCCGGTGCGGCCGGCCTCTGGATGTTGAAGCGCCCATCGTCCGGCGGCTCGACGAGCGCGGATTCCGGAAAGCCGTCGGTGGCCGTCCTGTACTTCGAGAACAACACGGGCAATCCGCAATTGGATTGGCTGCGCACGGGCCTGACCGACATGCTCGTGACGGATCTCTCGCAGTCGCCTGACGTCGAGGTGCTGGGCACGGATCGGCTCGTGCAGATCCTGACCGACATGAAGCGGCAGGACGACAAAGTCGTGTCGTTCGACACCGTGCAGGAGCTGGCGAAGCGCGCCGGCGTCAAGACTGTCTTGCTCGGCAGCTTCGTGAAATCGGGCGACACGATTCGCATCAACACCAAACTTCAGGAAGTGGCGAGCGGAAGGATCGTCACGTCCGAGCGCGTGGAAGCGCTCGGCGAATCCAACTTGTTTCCGACGGTCGACGATCTGACCAAGCGCATTAAAGCGAAGTTCGCATTGCCGCCGGAGGTCAACCCGGCGAAAGCGCTGTTGAGCGCGCCGATGACCGTCTCGACCACGACCGGCTCCAGCATCGATCGTGATTTGAAAGACGTCACCACCTCGTCTATCGAGGCGTATCGCTACTATGCCGAGGGCATCAACCTCCACGAGCGTGCGCGTGAGCAGCAGGCGGCGCCGCTGCTTGAGAAGGCGATCCAGATCGATCCGACTTTCGCGCTGGCGCTGATCAAGCTCGCTGTCGTGCACAGCAACCTCGGACATTCGAACCTGCGTGACGAATACGCCGCGCGGGCGTTCCAGCACGTCGACCGGATTACCGTCCGCGAACGCCACTACATCGAGGGCTACTACTACTCGGCCCGCGGCGAAACGATTGGCAAAGCGATCGACGCCTACAACAAGGCGCTCGAGCTCTATCCGGATCACGCGTCGTCGCGCAACAACCTCGCGCTCGCGTACTACAGCCTTGAACGGTACGAGGACGCGATTCGGCACTACGAGGAATTACGGCGCCGCGGGATGCCGTTCCCCGGCTCGTATGTCAACCTAGCCCGCAGCTACACCACGCTCGGACGATTCGACACGGGACGGCAGGTGATCGAGGAGTACCTGCGGCAGAACCCCGACAACATCGCAGCAACGGCGGCATTCGGGTTCCTCCTGGCGGACCTCAACAAGCTCGACGAGGCCGCATCGATGCTCGCCAAGGCTGACGCGCTCGATCCCGGAAGCGTCATCGCCGCATCGGGACGTCACGATGTTCACATCCTCGCCGAGCAATGGAGTGACGCGACGACGATATCGGCAACGCTCCAGAAATCGAACGATTCGTTCGCGAAGTTTCTGGGCGGGCTCGCGGCCGGAGAGGACGCCTTGTACCACGGCCACTCGGCTGAAGCCCTGCGCGCATTCGATCGCGTTGCCGCGGGCGAAGGCGCGGCTGGATCCAACCAGACCGCCGTCCTCCGCAACGCCGCGGCCAATCTGCTCCTTGCGCTCGGTCGACCCGCGCTCGGGCTGGCCCAGGCCGAACGCGCCGTCGCCGACGCCCGCGGGCGGGACGCGGAGAACGCCAGCCTTGCGCTCAAGGCGCGTGCGCAGGCGACGCTCGGCCGTTCAGATGATGCCCGGAAGACGATCGAGGCGTTGACCACGAAGATCAACGCACTGCCGAGCGACAAAGTCAAACGTGCTTTGCACCTGCTGGCCGGACAGATCGCGCTCGATCGCGGCGATGCGTCGGGCGCGCTCCGCGAGTTAACCCAGGCGGAAGCCACGCTGGCGCCGCAGCCCGTCTCGTTCGGCGCCACGCACCCCGCGGTCTGGTACGCCGTCGGCTCCGCGTATCTCGCGCTCAAGAATGACGCCGAGGCCGCGACGCGGTTTCGGCGCATCGTTGACAGCGCCGAGGTGCGTGTCAGTTACCCAGTCGAGTTCGTCCGCAGCTTGTACTTTCTCGGCCAGATTGCCGAGCGGCGCGGCGACCGCACCAAGGCGCGCGAGTACTATCGCCGCTTCGTCGAGTACTGGAAGGACGGCGACATCGATCGCGACAAGGTCGCCGACGCGCAGAAGAAGCTCGCCGGTTTGTAAGTTCAGACTCAGTTGTTCGATTTGCGCCGCCGTTCAAGCCGCGTCACGCGCGTTTCGACCCCCAGCAATCGGTTCCCATGATCCTTTTCGAGGTGATCCAGGCGCGAGCCAAGCGACGATGTCGTGGCCTGTGTCCAGTCGAAGAGGTTTCTGAACTCCGCCCTGAAGCTCTCGGCCGTGAGGTCGAAGTGACGGCGCAGCTCGTCCCGAACGCTCTCGACCGTGAGGTCAACGTGACGACGCAGGTCGTCGAACCGCTCGTTCATGCGCTCTTCGAGTGAGCGGATCTCGCCGCGCAGCGACGTGTCGAGCGCCCCGTCGAGCGCGCGCATCTCGCCACTCAGCGACACCTCGCGCGCCTGCATCTCGCCGATCAGCGACGCCTCGCGCGCCTGCATCTCGCCGATCAGCGACGCCTCGCGCGCGCGCATCTCGCCGCTCAGCGACGCCTCGCGCGCGCGCATCTCGCCGCTCAGCGACGCCTCGCGCGCGCGCATCTCCTCGCGCAGCGACGCCTCAAGCGCGCGAAGATCGCGGCGTGTCGCCGGTTGGTCCAGGTCCTGATCGAGCATCTGGTCTTCGTCTTTTCGGTCGGTCATTCTAGCATCGTCTGCACGAGCCATACCGATGGCCATCGCCCCGCCAATCGCAATGGGCCGCCCGAGTTGGCAGTTTTTTCCATCGCGAGGCCGCATGCGAGTGCAGAATCTGCCACGGGTGATGTAGATTACTGAAGCCTTCGGGCGTTAGCCGAGCGAGAGGAGCGAGGATCATGAGAACGACACACGTGCTGCAGTCGGGCGTCGTCGTGGCGGCTGTCTTCGCTGCGGTCTTGGCTGCTTCAGCGCCGGGTCCGAACCGCCTCCGCCAAGGCTACGGCGGTCCGCCGAAGCTCCGAGCGAAGGCGGAAGGACCCGGCCTACGGGTGGCGAGCGTCCCACCCGTGGCAAGCGCCGCGCAAATCTCTCCGGGCGATTCGCAGGTCCGCGTCGACGCCGACGACATCGGCGGCGTCGTGACCAGCGCGAAAGGGCCGGAAGCCGGCGTCTGGGTGATCGCGGAAACGGCCGACCTGCCGACGAAGTACGTCAAGATCGTCGTCACCGACGACCGCGGGCGCTACGTCGTGCCCGATCTGCCGAAAGCGAACTACAACGTGTGGGTGCGCGGCTACGGCCTCGTCGACTCGCCGAGAGTGCAGGTGGCGCCAGGAAAGATCGTCAACCTGACGGCGGTCGTCGCGCCCAATCCGCGTGCGGCGGCCGATTACTACCCCGCGGGATTCTGGTTCTCGATGATCCGCATCCCCGAGAAGAGCGAGTTTCCCGGCAACGCGCCCGGCGGCAACGGCATTTCGCCGACCATCAAGAGTCAGGCCGACTGGATCCAGCGGCTGAAGTCCGGCGGCTGCACCGCGTGCCATCAGCTCGGCACGAAGGGCACGCGCGAGATCCCGAAAGGGCTCGGCACATTCCACAGCTCGGTCGAGGCATGGGATCGGCGCATCCAGTCCGGACAAGCCGGCGCGCAGATGAGCGGCGGCCTCAACGCGATGGGCCGCGAGCGCGCGCTGACGATGTTCGCCGACTGGACGGACCGCATCGCCGGCGGCGAGCTGCCGCCCGCGCCGCCGCGCCCGCAGGGCGTGGAACGCAACGTCGTCATCACGCAGTGGGATTGGGCCGATCCGAAGGCGTATCTGCACGACGAAGTCTCAACCGACCGGCGCAATCCGACCCTCAACGCGAACGGTCTCATTTACGGATCGCTGGAGCTGAGCGCGGACTACTTGCCGGTCCTCGATCCGGTCCACAACGCGATCAGCCAGGTGAAGCTGACCGTTCGCGATCCCAACACGCCGCGAACATCGGCGACGATGGCGGCGCCGTCGCCCTACTGGGGAGAGGAGCCGATCTGGACGAGCCGGAACAACGTCCACAATCCGATGTTCGACGAGAAAGGCCGCGTGTGGATCACGTCGACCGTGCGTCCGGCGGCGAATCCGGATTTCTGCAAGGACGGATCGCTCAATCCGTCGGCGAAGCTCTACCCGTTGAACAACGCCGGACGCCATCTTGCGGTGTACGACCCACAGACGAAACAGCTCACGCACATCAGCACCTGCTTCGGCACGCACCATTTGATGTTTGCGATGGATGCGAACCGGACGCTGTGGACGAGCGGAGGCGGACAGGTGGTCGGCTGGCTGAACACGAAGATGTTCGACGAAACTCGAGACGAGGTGAAGTCGCAGGGCTGGACCGCGCTGGTCATGGACACCAACGGCAACGGCAAGCGCGACGCGTACGTCGAGCCCAACCAGCCGCTCGATCCGACGAAGGACAAGCGATTCGGCAGCGCGTTCTATGCCGTCGCCCCGGCTCCAGACGGATCCATCTGGGGATCGGTGCTCGGCTATCCGGGTGCCGTCGTTCGATTGAACCCGGGATCGAATCCGCCGGAAACCGCGCTCGCGGAAGTGTACGAACCCCCGATGCCCGGCTACTCGCCGCGCGGAGGAGATGTCGATCGCAACGGCGTCTACTGGACGGCGCTCGCGAGCGGCCACATGGCGAGCTTCGATCGCCGAAAGTGCAAGGGTCCGCTCAACGGACCAAAAGCGACCGGCCAGCACTGCCCCGAAGGATGGACGCTGTTTCCGGAGCCGCTGCCGCAAATGCGGGGAGTGACGGAGCCTGGCAGCGCCGAAGCGAGCTACTACACGTGGGTGGACTGGCACGACGCGCTTGGACTCGGCGAGAACGTGCCGATTGACACCGGCAATGCATCCGAAGGTCTGCTCGTGCTGAAAGACGGCAAGTGGATCGTGCTGCGCGTGCCGTATCCGACCGGGTTCTACACGAAGTGGATGGACGGCCGCATCGACGATGCGAAGGCGGGCTGGAAGGGCCGTGGGTTGTATGCAACGGTCAGCACCCGCGCGCCGTTCCACATGGAGACCGGCAAGGGGACGACGAGCAAAGTGATGCACTTCCAGCTGCGTCCGGATCCTCTCGCGAAATGAGGCGCAGCGACAGGCTCAACACGTCGCGCCAGACTTTTAGTCGAGCAGACGATGATTGCCGCAACTCTTCGCGTCCTCGTCGACGACATCGAGGCGCTGAAACGAGTGACGCAGTCGCTCGACCCTCGCTTGGACCAAGGACAGCGTCACCGACTGATACCGTGCACGATCGCGACTCGCCGCTCGAACAACACGTGGTGCCAGCAACTTTGCCTCAACCGCTAACCCACGTACGCGCCACAAAAAGTGGCGCGTATGGAGGCTGGCACCGCGTGTTGTGACCTGACGCTGGTCGACGAGCGGCTCATACGCGTTCGTGCCCGGCATCAGTCGGTGCCGCTCGGCATGCCTTGACACCAACGCGCTGTCTCAAGCGACGGCGCGGTCTCATTTCATATAGGTACAAGGTTGGTTTCGAAATCAACTATCAGGAAAAGCAACGCGAACTTGGTGTCGGCGGTCGAGTCGTGACAGGCGAAGACTTGGCGGCGGCGCACCGCGAACTTCAGTTTTCGGAAATTGGACCACGCTCGAGGGGACTGCTTCAACCTGCGGCTTTCTGGTGGTCAGCCCCAATTCATCAGAACGTTGCACACTTCAACATCGGCGTCACGCATCGCAATGGAAACGCGTATGAAGAAGTCGAGATAGTTCGCATCGGCAAAGGTTGGTCCTACGCACTGCGCCTCACCGATGCTGATACTGGCAGGATTTTGATTGCCTGCAGGGACAACGGAATACCACAAGTTGGCACCTTTGTAGGAATCAGTCGTCTCTGTATTCCTGACATTGCCCACCATGACTGAGTTGTCGGATGTGACACTGCTGCGGTCGCTGCAATCGCCGCGCGGCGACAGTCGCTCGGCTGAAAGCCTGGCGCTACGAGTCAGCTGGGCACGCTCGGCTAGAGCCTTTAGCCGAGCGTTGAGACTCGTCTGAAGGCTCGTCTTACGTTTTCACGACGAGGACGCGCCCCGGCAGCGTGTTGGGATTGACGTTGGGCACGCGCGTGACCTTGCGGCCTTTGTTCGTCATCGCGGTGACCTCGACGTCGACCTTGCCCTCCGTCGGCAATCCGATGTGCACCGGCATCACGCTCTGCGAGCAGTAACCGCTGCCGGTGTCGACGAGCCGGCCGCCCAGGACCTTTCTCGTCCCCGGTCGCCGAAAACAATTCGGGCTGGACGAGCTCGAACTGCGGCGTGGCCGAGGGAGCTTGAGCCCGCGCGGACAGGCGATGGCGCGCCGCAAGCCCGCTCGCGATGCCGGCCGCGCCGAGCTGAATGAAGCCGCGCCGAGTGATTCGCATCGCGCTTCTCCGAGTCAGCCTGAGTCCAGAATCTGAAATCTGCCGTCTGAAATCTGAAATCTAAAGCGACGAACCGCGCGCGCCGACACGCCTGCGCAGGAAGTTCGTGCGCCGCTCCGGCGGCAGTGCTTGCAAGCGCCGAATCATCTCGCGCAGCGCGCGCTCACTTTCTTTCTTGACTGCGGCCAGCTTCTTCCGTCTGCCGGCGTGTGTTTTCTTCAAGGGTTCGCTCCAGGATTTCCAGCACCGCACGATCGCGCGGCCGCCTGGCGGCCTTCTTGCTCTTGATGATATCAGTCAATGCAGCGACGAGAACGGACGAGTCCTCTATCTTGACGGCGTGCGCTCGAGCGCGCAGCCCTTCGAACGATCGTATCCCGTGGATCGTCGCCATGAAATCGATCTGGAGACCATCGTCCCGCAGGACGCGGTACAGATCGGAGGCTGGATAGTACGGCCGAAGAACGATTGCGCCGAGCGCGCGCGCGACGGTTTTCAGCTTCGACAGATTCCGCGGCGTCTTTCGGAACAGGAAGTCGAAATCGACCGTGGTGACCGGCGCCCCGTGGAGGGCCGCGGCCGCATTCCCGATGAGCACCGCCTCGAGCCCGGCCTTCTTCAGTTGCCGGCCGATCTCGACGAGGTAGGGCTTGGCGTCCATCCACGCGCAGTATAACGGGAGTGTCCGGCGGCAGCGGGACCTTCAGCGGACCGGATTCAGCAGCAGATCCTGAAAATCGAAACTGAAATCCGTCGATGGCGAGACCGCCCGCATTTTCACTTGATCGATCGATCCGTCAGGGTTCAGCGCGAACGTGACGAACGCGTCCGCGCGCAGCTCGCGGTCGCGCCAGCGCGCGACGAACGTGTCGTGCTGCCACGGCTCGAGATCGCCGACGAGCGACGGCGTGTGCGAGAAGCGGATGACGAGCCGGCCGCTCTCGCTCGCGATCGTCACGTCGCCGTACCACACGTCGCGGTACGTGCCGGCGTACTTCGCCATCGCCAGCGACGGTTTCGCCGACGCGTCACGAGCGGCACTGCCGCGACTCTCGGCGGCCGCGACGTTCGCCTCGGTGCGCACCTGCACCTTTTTATAGCCTTCGATCCAGTCGAACGCCGGCGCGCCGAGATAGTGATCGATCACATGAAAGGCGATCGAGTCGAACGCCGCGCCGGATTCCTGGTTCGTGAGCACGACCACGCCGACGTTCGCGTCCGGAATCATCGCGACGCGCGACACGTAGCCCGGCAGGCCTCCCGTATGCGTGACGACTTTGTGCCCGCGGTAGTCGCGAATGTCGAAGCCGAGCGCGTAGCCGTGAAAGTTCATCCGCAGCGCCGGCAGCTCGGGCGGCGGATCGCCAATCGGAATCGGCGTGACGATGCCCGTCAACTGGCGGGCCGTGGCGGCGGAGAAGAGCCGCGTTCCGTCAGCGAGCAGCCCGCCCGACAACTGCACGCGCAGCCACTTCGCCATGTCCTCGGCCGACGAATTGATGCCGCCCGCGGGATTCGTGTTGTCGCTCTCGAACGGCGCGATCGGCCGGACCTTACCGTCCACGCGCGCGTGCGTGGCCGCGACGTTGCGGCCCGCGCCGGCCGCGGAGTGGCGGACGTTGCTGCCCGTCATCCCGACTTTGGCCAGGATGCGCGACTGAACGAAGTCCTCCCAGGACTGACCGCCGATCTTTTCGATCAGCTCCCCCGCGACCAGATACAGCACGTTGTCGTAGGCGTACGCCGACCGAAAGCTCGTGGCCAGCGGAATGTAGCGAAGACGGTCGGCCACTTCTTTGCGGTTGTAGGTGGACGCCGGCCACCAGAGCAGATCGCCCGCGCCCAGTCCGAGCCCGCTGCGGTGCACGAGCAGATCGCGGACCGTCAGCTCGTGCGTGACGTACGGATCGGAAAGGGCGAACTGCGGCAGGTAGCGGACGACTGGCGCGTCCCACTCGATCTTGCGTTCTTCGACGAGCATTCCGAGAGCTGTCGCCGTGAACGCCTTCGTGTTCGACGCGATGCCGAAGAGCGTTCGCGAATCCACCGGCGCCGGCTCACCGAGTTTTCGGACGCCATAGCCCTTCGCCACGACCACGGCATCGTCCTTGACGACGGCGAGACCGATGCCGGGCACGCCGAAGGTCTGCATCGCGCGCGCGACCCACTGATCGAGATCAGCCGGCGGAGTGGTCCGTTGCGCCGCGAGTGTCGCGGACAGCAGGACGACAAGGATTAGCAGCGCGGCCCTTTTAGGGCCGCGATCGCTTTTCATCAAGCCTCTCCTCGGGCGATCACGAACTCGCCCGGCACGGCGTAGCCGTCGCCGCGTTTGTACTGATCGATCGACGCAAGATACTCGACGTGCGCTTCCTCGCGCACGCGGTCGTCAAAGTGGGAGTAGGCGAGCGCCACGGGGCCGCCCACAAACGCGGCGCCGACCGCCTCGTCGGCCGACGCGTAGTCCAGCGTCGTCGCGATGCGCTCCACGTGCACGCTGCTGAAGCCGGCTGCCCGCATTTGGTGCTGCAGCATGTCGCCCGTGCCGAGCTGGAAGAACATCGGGCAGACCTCGGACGCGACGCGGCGATCGACGATCGGAAAGATCTCGGCCCAGCCGCAGCGCGAGCGCGCGCCCCAGACGGCCGCGACCGCGCGGCCGCCGGGCCTGAGGACGCGGCGCATCTCGCTCAGGGCCTTCAGCGGATCGGGCACGTACATCAGTCCGAGCGCGCAAAGCGCGACGTCGAATGACGCCGCGTCGCACTGCAAATTTTCGGCGTCCATGCGTTCGAACGTGACGTTCGAGACGCCGCGGCTCCGCGCGTCGCCGGTCGATCGCGTCACCATTTCCTGCGAGATGTCGGTGCCGACGACCCGGCCGGTCGGGCCGACGGCGTGCGCGGCGGGAAACGTCACGAGTCCGGTGCCGCAGGCGATGTCGAGGACGCGCATGCCGGGCGCGAGCGCCACGAGCGACAGCAGGGTGCGCTGTGCAGGCTCAAGCTGCCGCCGCCAGAACTTTTCGTACTCGCCGCTGGCTTTGTCCCAGCCGTAGCGTTGCACTCGGCGTTGAAGGCGGGGATCCATATCTAACGATGAGATTTCAGATTGCAGAGTTCAGATTTCAGATTGGCAGACCGGCGCCCTTCAGACTTCAGACCTGAGACTTCAGACTTACGATCGTCAAGTCCTTTCGCACGTCAATCGCTCGCGTGAACACGTCGAGGTACGGGCTGTGCGCGTCGGCCTCTGCGATCACCTGCCGCACGTCGTCCTCTGAGGCATCGCTTTCGACCGTCACGATGACGCGCACCTGGCGGTAGCCGGGCTTTGCATCCGTGACGCCGTACATGCCGCCGCCGTCGTAGTCGGCCTGGACTTCGACCTGAAGGCTGGTGAACGCCACGCCGAGCTTCGCGGCCCACATGCCGTAACCGATGGCGAGGCATGAGCCCAGCGCCGTGCGGCCGTAGACGCCGGGATCCGGTGCGCTGCCGTCGCCGCCGGATTTCTGCGACGCGTCGACGACGAGCTTCCACGCGCCGTCCTGCACGTCGCACGTCAATCCCTCGCGCAGCGTGACCCGTGTCTTGGCCGTGCCCTGCCCGACCGATGGGCGGAGCGCAATCGCCTTGGCGTTCCGCTCGAAGCTGGTTTTGATGTGATCGGTTCGCTGCATGATTGTTCCTGTCCTGGAGTATCCAGCTTTAGCCGGACCGCCGAATGCTACAGTACTCCTCGTCATGCAGAAAACAGACGACGAGTGGCGAGTCGCCCTGACGCCCGAGCAGTTCCACGTCCTGCGCGAACACGGTACGGAGCGCGCCCGCACGAGCCCGCTCAACTATGAAAAGCGCTCCGGCACGTTTTCCTGCGCCGCCTGCGGGACGCCGCTGTTCTCGTCGGACACGAAGTTCGAAAGCGGTACCGGCTGGCCGAGTTTCTTCGCGCCGATCGAGGGCGGCGTTGAGACGACCGTCGATCGCAGCTACGGCATGACGCGCGTCGAAGTGCACTGCGCGAACTGCGGCGGACACCTGGGTCACGTGTTTCCCGACGGCCCGCGTCCGACCGGGCAGCGCTACTGCATGAACGGCGTCGCGCTCGCATTCGAACCAAAGTCATGACGGATGTAGGGCGGGGTCCTTCCGGATCCGTCGTGATCGAGAATGGCGCGATGTACACGATGCAGCCGATTGGCGTGGTCCGAAGTCCGTATACCGAGACATCGCAGATCCCGAAGGGCTGCGGCGCGGAGCATCGGGCCGAGGGCGTACTGGAGATCTCGTCCGAATTCGCAGCCGGCCTCGCGGACGTCGACGGCTTCTCGCATCTCTACGTGATCTGGCTGTTCGATCGCGCGACCGGGTACGATCTGATCGCGCACCCGCCGACCGACGAGAAACGGCCGCATGGCGTCTTCGCGACGCGCTCGCCCAGGCGGCCGAACGCGATCGGGCTGACCGTAGTCGAACTGCTGCGCCGCGAAGGCCAGAGGCTTTTTGTCCGTGGTGTCGATATGCTCGACGGTACGCCGATCCTCGATATCAAACCATATCTTTCGAGCGTGCCCGCCGAGCAGCTTCGCCGCGGATGGCTCGCCGAGGCGGAACGGCGGAAGGAAAGCGAGAAGGTGACGTGATGAAAATGATCACGGCTGGACTCTGCGCAACCCTGCTCGCGGCGATGATCGGCGGTCGCGCGTTAACCGCGGCCGCGACGTGCGAGAGCCTGGCGTCGATGACGCTGCCCCACACCACAATCACGCTCGCGCGCGTCGTCGAGGCAGGCGCCTTCGCGCCGCCGGTCCCAGCCGGCGCTACGGCGCCCTCGGGCGTTCAAGCGCCGCCGGCGGCGTCGCAGGCGTTCCGCGATCTACCGGCGTTCTGCCGCGTCGCCGCCACGCTCAAGCCGTCGACCGACTCCGACATCAAGATCGAAATCTGGATGCCGGCGTCGGGATGGAACGGGAAGTTCGAAGCCGTCGGCAACGGCGGATGGGCCGGCGTGATTTCCTATCCGGCGATGGCGGCCGCGATCCGCCGCGGTTACGCGACCGCGTCGACCGACACCGGTCACGCCGGCAACGGCGGCGACGCCAGCTTCGCGTTCGATCACCCCGAGAAGCTCGTCGACTTTGCGTATCGCGCGGTTCTCGACATGACGGTGGACGCGAAGGCCCTCGTCCACGCGCATTACGGCAGCGCGCCGACGCGGTCGTACTGGAACGGCTGCTCGACGGGCGGCCGTCAGGGCCTGAAGGAAGCGCAGAAGTTTCCCGCCGACTACGACGGCATCATCGCGGGCGCGCCGGCGAACTACATGACGCACCTGCTGACGCACAGCATCTGGGTCGCGCAAGCCGCGCACAGCGATCCGGCGAGCGCCATTCCCGGCGAGAAGTTCCCCGCGATCCACAAGGCAGCGGTCGACGCGTGCGACGCGCTCGACGGCGTCAAGGACGGTGTCATCGAAGATCCGGCCCGCTGCCACTTCGATCCCAAGGCAGTGCAATGTACCGGCGACGATTCGCCGACATGCCTGACGGCGCCGCAGGTGGAAGCCGCGCGGAAGATCTACGCGCCCGCGAAAAACCCGCGAACGG
>JACPZV010000219.1 GCA_016195295.1 Acidobacteriota bacterium | reverse complement strand
GCTGTACGCGCTCGGCCGGCATCTGCGCGGCCAGGGCTTGTCCGGCATCGGCGTCTTTCCCGGTGCCGCCGCGGCGATGGGCGGTCTCGTGAACGCGCTGCCGCGCCGCACCCGCATCGAAATCTATCGCTGGAGCGGCTGGTGGGAGGCGATCCGCCGCGCCAGGTGGAACTGGAAATCGGCGGTCTTGAGCTCGGCGATCCGCGGCACGATCTTTGTCGGCGCCAATTTGTCCGCTGGATTCGGCGCCGCAGCACGTGCGGTGTTCGTGGAGCTGATGTTCGTCGCAACGACAAATGGCGTCTACGGCGCACTCACCCAAGCCTTCTCTAGGGCGAATCCATTCTGGGCCGCCTCGCTCACCGTGATGGTGTTCGTGCCGGCGCTGGCGCATTCCGTGGAGTTCCTCTTCCACTGGATGGCCGGAACGCCGCAACTCCGCGAGAGCATCGTGGCGTCGATCAGTTTTTCCGAGTTGTCGGCGCTCTTCAACGTGTTTGCGATGCGGCGCGGCGTGCTGGTCGTTGGGCAGACATCGCAGTCCTTCAGCAATGATCTGCGACGCTTGCCAGGCATTCTGTTGGAGTTCATCCGACACGGCCTTCGGCCGGTTCTCGGTCTCCTGCGAGTCCTGACGCACGGCCTCTTTCGCTCGCGGTAGGTCATCGCGATGGATGCCCTTCTTCAGCGCGTCAGCCAACTGGGTCACTGGGGCTATGTCGTGATCTTCGTGGCGGCGACCCTCGAATCGGCCGCCTTCCTCGGTCTGGCGATTCCTGGCGAGACGTTGGTCTTGTTGACGGGGTTCCTGGCCTCGCGCGGGCTGCTCGATATCGGGGATCTAATAGTTGTCGTGTCGGCCGGCGCCGTCCTCGGCGACAGCATCGGCTACGAGCTGGGACGGCGGCTGGGACGGGAGGCGCTCATTCGGTATGGGCGCTGGATTGGACTGCGATCGCAGCATCTCGATCGGGTCGACACATTTTTCGGCCGTCATGGCGGCAAGACCATCTTCCTTGGGCGATTCATCGGGTTTCTACGCGCTCTGGCGCCGTTTGTCGCCGGATCCGCGCGGATGCGCTATCGCGAGTTCCTGCCTTACAACGTGGCCGGCGGCATCCTCTGGTCCGTGACATTTGTGCTGCTCGGCTACCTCCTCGGGGCGAGCTGGCGACACGCCGAGCAATGGATAGGCCGCGCCAGTGCGGTGCTCGGGATTGTGCTCGTCGTCGTCTTCGCGCTGAGCGCGTTAGGGACTTGGATCGTTCGTCATGAACGCGATGTAAAAGACTGGTGGGCACGTGCGCAGGAACATCGCCGAATCGTCTACCTGCGCCGTCGCTACGCGACGGAGCTGGCGTTTCTGCAGGCGCGCCTCTCTCCCGAAGCCTATCTGGGTCTCCATCTCACGGTCGGGATGCTGGCGTTTGTGAGCCTGGCGTGGCTCTTCGGCGCGATCGCGGAGGACGTGGTCACCGGCGATCCGCTCACGCAGATCGACGTGCAACTGAACGAGTGGTTGCACGCGCATGCCACGTCCGGGTGGACGACCAGCATGAGGCGCATCAGCTTGCTGGGATCTGGCCGCGTGGTCACTGCCCTTGTTGTCTCTGTGGCGCTGGTGCTAATCGTGCGACGGTGTTGGGATTGGCTGCTTGTCCTCCTGCTCGCCGTTCCAGGTGGCGCCGTATTGAACCTGTTACTGAAGGCAGCCTTCCGCAGAGAGCGGCCGCGATTCGATAATCCGTTCGTCACGCTGAATAGCTACTCGTTCCCGAGCGGACACGCCATGGCCGCGACGCTGTTCTTCGGCACGCTTGGCGTGTTTGCCGTGCGGGGATTGCCAAGCTGGCGCTGGCGTGTGCTCGCGGTTCTTGGCGCGCTGCTTCTGATCCTTCTCGTCGGCTTCAGTCGTGTGTACCTCGGCGCGCATTACCTGAGCGACGTGCTGGCGGCGGTCGCGGCGGGTTTTGCGTGGCTGACACTGTGCCTGACTGCAGTCCATACGCTGAAGCGGCGTCGGAAAACTCGTCGGAGCCGCGGTGGAGTCCGTCTGAACCGCCCTCTATGAGGACTAATGACGGTGCCACGTAAGACCTTACTGCCCACCGCAGGAAGCAAGCCCCGTTCTTCTTCTCAGCAGGAACAGATGTCCAGGTCCGTCATGACTGTAGGAGCGACGGCCATCGCAGCGGTGAGTACGGCGATCGCCAATTGGATGGTCGCACGCTTCGGCGTCTCAGCGGAAGCTGCCGGCATTGCGGCGTTCTGCGTGACATGGATTGCGCTGTACCCCTCCGTCCGACTTACCCGGCCAGGTATGCGTTGGCGGCACTGGGTGCGAGGCGCCGTGATCGTGGTCGCACTGTGGTTGTTGTTGGTACTCTCCCGCTAAAGTTGTGGCACGAGATTCGCCGTACCGCCCAGCGCCGTATTTGGTATCAAATGAGTGCGTTCGATCTGAAGTGCACAAAGGAGAGGTGTGATGAAGATACTGCTTGCCGTGGACGACTCCTCACATTCCCAAGACGTCGTTGCCGAAGTGCTCGCGCGTCCGTGGCCCTCGGACAGCTCCATCCGCGTATTGACGGCCATCGCCGACTATCCGCCTACCGCCGTCGAGTTTGTCCTTGCGGGAGAGACTGCTGGCACCATCCAGGACGAGCGCGTCGAGACGGCAAAAGAGTTGACCAGCCGGATCGCCGAATCGCTGAAACGTACCGGGCTCACGATTGACACGGTGGTTAGACACGCCGATGCGCGAGCGGCGATTGTTGATGAAGCCAAGGAGTGGGGCGCTGATCTGATTGTCATGGGGTCGCACGGGCACACGGGAGTCAAACGCTGGCTGATCGGCAGCGTGGCGCAGTCCGTTGTCGCTCACGCGCCGTGCTCAGTCGAGGTCGTGCGGCGGCCCGCTTCCACCGCAGATCGCCCGGCGTGAGCGCCCATTCGACTGACAGTCACGCCGCTTCTTGTCGGCCTCGGCCCGCAACCGTTCACAAGTTTCGGCCAGCTTGAGTCACGGCACTGTAGATGACGAATCCGTCATTTATTTGCGCCGTTCCACGGTCGATAAGTAGAGACATCCTCGAAACATTTGTGGACCGGGGCCAGTGCGGCAGCTCGCCGAACCCACGCGCCTGCCCCAATTGGCAAACGTATCCCCGGGTTGAAACTCGATCATCCCCGGCAGCTCGCCGTCATGCATGCGCTCGTGCGCTTCGCTCACATCGCGGGTGGCGATACCTTCACCACAAGGATCTGCACCCAGCTGCTGCGGGCCGCGCCCGACGCGACGACCGACCAGTATCGGCTCGCCTCGCTCTGCTACGACCCCTGGAAACTGCCCGCCAAACGGCTCGTCGAGAAAATCGATCACTCGCGCCAATATCGCTTGCTGCCCCAGGGCTACCGGATCTGTGTCCTCTTTCTCAAGCTCTTCGAGCGCGTCTACGCTCCACTCACCGCCGGCCTACTCCGGCCCGTCGCCGCCGACGCCGCGCTCGCAGAAGAGAAACGCCATCAACCTGACCGCCTCTATCAACGCATCGTTACCGACCTCGACGCGCTCTGGCGCGCCGTCGGCTTGAGGTCTGCCGCATGACTGCCGCGCACAACGAGTCCAAAAGTCTCGTAACTGACCGGATAACGGTGTAAGCGCCTAAGCTAACTACTTCTCGGTGAAGAAATGACCGCCTAAGTCGCTGACCGGTACGGATGGCCGGCAGCCGGCGGTGACCAAACGGTCGATTCTGCAATTGCGACGATCGATCCGACGTACTTCTATGAGAGGTGTCAGTGTCAACCCCGTCGGTGTGCGTCGAGTCACCGTCTTTTTCTCTTTCATTGAGCGCACCTCCACCGAGGCCGCCGAGCAGACCCCCCGT
>JACPZV010000218.1 GCA_016195295.1 Acidobacteriota bacterium | reverse complement strand
GGTGATCGCGGATTCGATCGAGCTGGTGGCGCGCGGCAATGGATTCGACGGCGTAGTCGTCCTGGTCGGTTGCGACAAGACGATTCCCGGCGGCGTGATGGCCCTCGCGCGGTTGAACGTACCGAGCCTCGTGCTGTACGGCGGCTCGATCGCGCCGGGACATTGGCACGATCGCCAGGTCACGATTCAGGACGTCTTCGAAGCGGTCGGCGCCAACGCCGCCGGCACGCTGAGCGACGCGGACCTGCGTCAGCTCGAGGCCGACGCGTGTCCCGGCGCGGGCGCGTGCGGCGGCCAGTTCACGGCGAACACGATGGCGATTGCCATCGAATTCCTGGGGATCGCGGCGCTCGGCAGCGGCAGCGTGCCGGCCAACGATCCCGCGAAGGCGGCGGTCGCCCGTCTCGCCGGAGAGCGGGTGATGGCGCTGGTGCGCGCCGGGCGTCGGCCGCGCGACATCATCACGCGCGCCGCGCTCGAAAACGCCATTGCGTCGGTGGCGACGACCGGCGGATCGACCAATGCGGTGCTGCACCTGATCGCGATCGCGCACGAAGCCGGCCTCGCATTGTCGCTCGCGGACTTCGACCGCATCAGCGCCCGCGTGCCGCTGCTCGCGGATCTGAAGCCGTCGGGCCGCTTCGTCGCGACCGATCTCCACGCCGCGGGCGGAAGCCCGTTGGTCGCCACGCGGTTGGTCGACGCGGGCGCGGTCGACGGCACGGCGATCACGGTGACGGGGCGGTCGCTGGCGGTCGAAGCCGCGCAGGCCGTCGAGACGCCGGGACAACAAGTCGTGCGGCCCGTGAGCGCGCCGATCAAGAAAAGCGGCGGCCTCGTGATCCTCCGCGGCAGCCTCGCGCCCGACGGCGCCGTCATGAAAGTCTCGGGCACCGAGCGCACGCAGCATCGGGGCCCGGCGCGCGTCTTCGACAGCGAGGAGGCCGCCTTCGACGCCGTCCAGCGGCAGTCCATCAAAGCCGGCGACGTCGTCGTGATCCGGTACGAAGGTCCGAGCGGCGGGCCCGGCATGCGCGAGATGCTCGCCGTCACCGGCGCGATCGTCGGGGCCGGGCTCGGCGACAAGGTGGCGCTCATCACGGACGGCCGATTCTCCGGCGCGACGCACGGCTTCATGGTGGGGCACATCGCGCCCGAGGCGTCGAGGGGCGGCCCGCTGGCGGCGCTGCGCGACGGCGACACGATCGTGATCGATGTGGCGGCACGGACGCTGGACGTCGAACTGACCGATAAAGTACTGAAGCAGCGCCTCGACGAGTGGCGCGGCCCCGCGCCGCGGTACACAACAGGCGTGCTCGCCAAGTACGCGCGGCTCGTGTCGTCGGCGTCGACGGGGGCAGTCACGGGATAAGTAGGGCGGGTCCTTTTGGACCCGCCGTTGGGTGAAGTTATGAAGCTCACCGGTGCACAGGTTCTGTGGGAAGCGCTGGTTCGCGAAGGGGTGACCGACGTCTTCGGCTATCCCGGCGGCGCGATTCTGCCCGCTTACGATGCGATGCTCGGCTATCCGATCCGCCACGTGCTCGTGCGCCACGAGCAGGGCGCGACGCACATGGCCGACGGCTACGCGCGCGCCAGCGGGCGCGTGGGCGTGGCCATCGCGACGTCGGGACCGGGCGCGACGAACATGGTCACCGGGATAGCGACGGCGATGATGGATTCGTCGCCAATCGTCTGCATCACGGGTCAGGTCGGCAGCAAGCTCATCGGATCCGATGCGTTTCAGGAAACCGACATCACCGGCATCACGCTGCCGATCACGAAACACAACTATCTCGTCACGAGCGCGGAGGACGTCGCGCCCGCCGTCCTGGAGGCCATCGCCGTCGCGCGCTCGGGACGTCCGGGACCGGTGCTCGTGGACATCACAAAGGATGCGCAGCAGACGAGCTGCGAAGTGGACTGGGACGCCGCGGCGCCGCATCTGACCGAGGCATACGACGAGGCCCTGCCAGGTGATGGCGAGGCGCGCGACGCGATCGCGCTCATCAACGCCGCCGAGCGTCCGCTGATTCTCGCGGGCCACGGCGTCATGATCTCCGGCGCCGAGCGGGAAGTCGTCGCGCTGGCGGAGCGCGGCCAGATTCCCATGGCGATCACGCTGCTCGGACTCGGGGGCGTCGCGGCGTCGCACCCGCTGAACCTCGGGATGATGGGCATGCACGGCGAGGCGTGGGTGAACAATGCCATCCAGGAAGCGGATCTCCTCATCGCGCTCGGGATGCGCTTCGACGACCGCGTGACCGGCAACATCAAGACGTACGCGCGGGAGGCGCGCAAGATCCACGTCGATATCGATCGCGGCGAACTGAACAAAAACGTGCGCGTCGACGTGGCCATCGCCAAGGATCTGCGGACCGCGCTCGACGAGTGGCTGCCGCACGTCGCGTCCGGGAATCGTGCCGCGTGGCTCGCACGGATTGACGCGCTCAAGGGCGACTCGGCCGTCCGCGACATCCAGAATCTCCCCGACGATGGGCACCTGTACGCGGCGCACGTCATCAACGACCTCTGGCGCCTGACGCGAGGCGACGCGCTCGTCGTCACCGACGTCGGTCAGCATCAAATGTGGGAGGCGCAGTACTACAAGCACAATCGATCGCGATCGTTGATCACTTCCGGCGGCCTCGGCACGATGGGGTTCGCGCTGCCGGCGGCGATCGGCGCCAAGATCGCGTGCCCCGATTCGGAGGTGTGGGTGGTGGTCGGCGACGGCGGTTTTCAGATGACGATGGCCGAGCTTGCGACCGTCGTGCAGGAGAACCTGGACGTCAACGTGGCGATCATCAACAACGGCTACCTCGGCATGGTGCGCCAGTGGCAGGAGTTCTTCTACGACAAGCGCTACGCCGCGACGCCGATCAGCGGCCCGAACTTCGCGAAGCTGGCCGAGGCGTTCGGCATCGCCGCGGCGACGGTGACGCGCCGCGCGGACGTGGCGGGCGCGGTCGAAGCGGCGCGCCGGCTGAAGCGCGCGGCGCTGATTGATTTCCAAGTGGAGCAGGAAGACTCCGTGTACCCGATGGTGCCGGCAGGGGCGGACTTGCACAAGATGATCCGGCGCCCGTCGCCCATTGTTGAGACAGCCGCAGACTGAAGAAGAAAATGCAACCACGAAAACACGAAAGCACGAAACGGAGAACGTTATTCTTCTTCGTGGTTTCGTGGCTTCGTGGCCGCATTTTGGAAAGCTAACCATGCTGCACACATTCGCGGTCTACGTCGACAACAAGCCCGGCGTCCTGAATCGCGTCGCGTCGTTGTTCCGCCGCCGCGCGTTCAACATCGAGTCGCTGACCGTCGGTCATACCGAAACGCCCGGCGTCTCGCGCATGACCGTGGTCGTCGACACCGACGAGTACGGCGCGCGTCGGCTCGAGGCGCACCTGTACAAATTGGTTCCGTGCAAGCGCGTCGACAACATCACGGCAGCGGCGTCGATCGCGCGGGATCTCGCGTTGATCAAGGTCGCCGCGACCGGCGAGGCGCGGACGCACGTCATGCAGCTCGTCGACGTCTATCGCGCGCGCATCGTCGACGTCAGCCCGGAATCACTGGTGATCGAGACGACGGGCACCGAGGACAAGATTGACAGTCTGCTCGAGGTGCTGCGCCCGTACGGCGTGGTCGAGATGGTGCGGACCGGCCGCGTGGCCATGGCCCGCGGCACGCCGCCGACGCGCCGATCCCCGGCGCCTCGGTCGGCGCCCGTGGCGGCCGAGACGGGCGGCGATGTGAGTCACGGTTCGGTGTGAAGCGAGGCGGGTCCAAAAGGACCCGCCCTACAGCTGTAGGCCGGGTCCTTTCGGACCCGGCGTGAGGAGTCACGAAGATGGCGACGATGTACTACGACGATGCGGCGGATCTCGTCCTCATTCAGGGGCGCAAAGTCGCGATCATTGGATACGGATCACAAGGACACGCCCACGCGCTGAATCTGAAGGACAGCGGCGTCGCGGTGCGCGTCGGTCTGCCACAGACGAGCCGGTCGCGCGCCAAGGCGCAGGCCGCCGGCCTCACGGTCGGCGACGTCGCCGACGTGGCGAGGTGGGCTGACGTCGTGATGGTCCTGATTCCCGATCACACGCAGGGCAAGGTGTATCGCGAGGAGATCGAGCCGAATCTCGCGCCGGGGAACATGCTGATGTTCGCGCACGGCTTCAACATCCGCTTCGGCGCGATCACGGCCCGGCCCGACATCGACGTCGCGATGGTCGCACCCAAATCGCCCGGCCATCGCGTGCGCGAGCTCTTCGTCGAGGGCGCGGGCACTCCGGCCCTGTTCGCCGTCCACCAGGATGCGACCGGCCACGCGCGCGCGCTGACCTTGTCGTACGCGAAAGGCATCGGCGTGACGCGGGCCGGCGTGATCGAGACGACGTTCGCCGAGGAGACCGAAACGGATCTGTTTGGCGAGCAGGCCGTGCTTTGCGGCGGCGTCAGCGCGCTCATTAAAGCCGGGTTCGAAACGCTCGTCGACGCGGGGTATCAGCCGGAGATCGCGTACTTCGAGTGCCTGCACGAACTGAAGCTGATCGTCGATCTCATCTACCAGGGCGGGCTGAACTACATGCGCTATTCGGTGAGCGATACGGCCGAGCACGGCGACTACACGGGCGGCCCGAAGATCGTCACGGCCGAGACGCGCCGCGCGATGAAGCAGATGCTCGAAGACATTCAGACGGGAAGGTACGCCAAAGCCTGGATCGCCGAGAACGAGGCGGGCCGTCCCTGGTTCAACAAGCAACGCGAAGCCGATCGCAATCATCTCGTGGAGCAGGTGGGTGTGCGGCTGCGCAAGCTGATGCCGTTCCTCAAACCCGTGACCGCCGACGCGCCGGCCGCCGAGCCTATCGGTAGCCGCTAGAGTGGCGGCCCGCCGAAACGCGGAGCGCGCGGGCGGCTTGACCGGTAAAGCGCGCAGGTGGTAAAACTTACCCCGCCTCGGGGCTGTCCGAGGCCGCCGCGCCAAATCCGGTTCCATGGACAAACTCGTCGAGCGCGAAACCGCGACTCGTAACCCGCTAGTCGCCGCGCCCGCCCTCGCCGTTCAATTTTTTCTGATTCCGTTGGCCGTTGTTGCGATAACGGTCACCGTGTATGTGGGATTCCGCTCGATGCTGAACGACGAGCGGACCGCCCAGGACTACCTCGCCGAAATCCGCACCGGCGGATCGACGCGCCGCTGGCCGGCCGCCTACGAACTCTCGCGGCTGATGTCGGATCCGAAAGTGCGGGCCGATCGGACGCTGGCACCGGCGCTCGTCAAGGCGTTCGAGGCCGCGCAAGACGACGACCCGCTCGTGCGGCGCTACCTTGCGCTCGCGATCTGACGACTCGATCCC
>JACPZV010000217.1 GCA_016195295.1 Acidobacteriota bacterium | reverse complement strand
TCGACGATCTTCTGAACCTGCGCGTCGGTCAGCGTGCGGTTCGACGCCTTCGCCGCCGTGAAGATCCGGTCGACGATCTCGTCGGTCGCCGTCAGGCCGCGGCTCTCCAGCCAGAACGTCACGTTCGAGCGCCCCGACATCGGGCCGACCTCAATCTCCTGTTCGCGGCCGACGAGGCTCGCGGGGACCGCCGCATACACGGCGTCCATGAGGGCGCGGTCGCCTTTATGGAACGCCTTGACCACGGCAGCGGCGTGCACGCCGGTCGCCGTGCGAAACGCGTCGGTGCCGATCACGGGATAGTTGGGCGCAATCCGCACATCGCACGCCGACGCCACGGCGTGACAGTAGGCGGGCAGCGACGTGAGATCGCGCTCGATGTAGCCCATCATCACGAGGTTGACGAGCAGCAGATCGATCGGCGTGTTCCCGCAGCGTTCGCCGATGCCGAGCGCCGCGCCGTGGAGCCGCGTCGCGCCGGCCTCGAGCGCCGCGATGCTCGACGCGACACCGAACCCCCGATCGCGATGGCCATGCCAATCGATGCCGATGTCGACGCGAAGGTCCGCGATCACCGACTTCACGAAGTTCACCACCGCCCGCGCGCCGCTCGGCGTCGCGTGACCGACGGTATCGGCCACGCACAACCGCTTCGCACCCGCGCGAATGGCCGTCGTGAACAGCAGACGGAGCGACTCCGGATCGGCCCGCGTCGTGTCCTCGGTCACGTACATCGTCGTCAGCCCGTGCTTGACGGCGAACGTCAGCGCCTCGTCCGTGCACTTCTGAAGATACTCCAGCGTCCACCCCTCGGCGTACTGGCGAATGGGACTCGATCCGATGAACGCGCAGCACTCGATGGGCACGCCGGTCCGCTGCTGAATCTCGGCGATCGGTTTGATGTCGGCGACCACCGTTCGCGCCGCGCAGTTCGCGCGAATCTTGAGTCGCCCTTCGGCGATCGCGCGCGCGAGCCGCTCGACGTCGCGCGCCACGTGCGGACCAGCGCCGGGCAACCCGACGTCGGCCGTGTCGATCCCCAGGCCGTCCATCCGGTGCAGGATGTCGATCCGCTCGTCGATGGTTGGCGCGCGCACCGAGGGCGACTGCAGTCCATCACGCAGCGTCTCATCGTCGAGCATCGCCACCGGCCGCGGGCCCGCCGCGTCGAGATTCCAGTCGTGAATGAGCGGATGCGGCGCTAGACGCACGGCGTCACCTGTCTGGCTTTGGCGCGGATGCGCGGACGGCCAGGCGTACCGAGAGGAGTCCCGTGACGAGCACCGCGCCGCCGGCCGTCGTCGCGATCCAGAGGCCGCGCGTCGCGGCGGGGCGCATCCAATCGTCCATGCGCACCGCGGGCGCGCCGGCGTGACCCTTCGCGGCGGCACGTGTCGCGGCGCGAATGTAGGCGCGGCCGGCGGTCACGATGGTGTGATCGAAGACGACGTTCCAGACGATGAAGGCCCACGCGATCCAGACCGCGCGGGCGATGCGCGCGGTACGCGCGGGCTGCCGAAGCGCCGCGACGACGCTGCACCGCGCGGCATCGGTCAGCATACGATCGATTATCGCACGGTCGCGGTGACGCGCTGTCCGCCGGACAGTGCGGCGCCGCCACCCCGCGCGCGTCAGCGTCGGCGCGCGTAGGCGCGGAGACCGACAATCACCACCGCAATCGCGACCACGATCCACGTGAAGAGCCGGGGCGTCTCGCCGACGGACGTCCCGCCCACGAACGACGCCGCGGCCGCGAGGAGGACCAGCGCCACGATGGACGCGATCACGCGAGTGGACACGCCGCGGCGAGGCGGCGCAGCCGGCTGGTACGTCGCCTTGGTCGTCGCGGTCCCGCACTTGTAGCAGATGAGCGCCTTCTCGGCGATCGCCGCCCCGCACTGGCGGCACGTCATGCGGCGCGCTGAAGCAAGGGACGCACGGCCGCCATGAGAATCAACACGAGACCGAACGTGCAGACGATCGTGGCGCCCGTCGGCAGATCGAGCTGCAGCGACAGGTACACACCCAGCGCCGACACGATCGTGCCCATCGACCAGCCAATCACCAGGCGCTTCCCGATCGAATCCGCGTACAGCATCGCCGCGACCGACGGGACGATCAGGTAGCAGAAGACGAGCAGAACCCCGGCAATCGATACCGAGCGCGTCACGACGAACCCGAACGACGCGTAGAACAGGAAGTCCCAGAACCGCAACGACGCGCCCTCGCGCTCGGCGCGGTCCGGGTCCATCGAGATGGCCAGGAACCGGCGCCGGAAGATGAAGTGAAACGCACCGATGACGCCGTACAGGAGCGCCGTCTGCCAGACGTCGGGCCATGACACCGCCAGGATGTTGCCGACGAGCATGTCCTTGAGGTGCTCCCCCTCTGAGGTCGACTTGCTCATCGCGAGGATCGTCGCGGCCGATGCGACGGCGTAGGAGATCCCGATAATCGCTTCCTGCGGAATGCGCGCGCGACGGCTGCGAATCGTCGCGAAGATGGCTGCGCCGAGGAACGTGAACGCGAGGCTCGTCCAGTACGCCGCATTCCCGTGCGGGTCGCCGCCCGACCACGGCATGAGGAGCGCGATCGTGGCACCGAAGGCCGCGATCTGCGCGAGCGAGAGGTCCACGAAGATGACCCCGCGCTCGACGACATGCACCCCCAGGTAGGCGTGAATGCCCGCGATGACGAGGCTGGCGACGAACGGCGGCGCCAGGAATGCCAGCGTGCTCATGTCCATGATTACTTTGCTCCGCTCTCCTTGATGGCAGCCACCAGGGAATTGATGTCGTAGTCGAACAGCTTGAAGTAATCGGTCACCTCTTTGGTGCCGCCGACCGACGGCGCCAGGACGACCACGCGGGCGCCGGTTTCACGCCCAATCGCGTTCGGTGTCTTCAGATCGAAGTACGGCTCAACCATGATGATCTTCACGTTCTGTCGCTTCATCTCCTGAATCAGCTCGAGCGTGTGGCCAGGTGAAGGCGGAATGCCCGGCCGCGGCTCGACGTAGCCAATGACGTCAAGGCCGTAACGGTCGGTAAAATTCGGAAACGACCGATGGTAGGTCGCCACCTTGAGGCCTTTGTACGGCGTCATCATCGCGGCCCAGCGCTTCTCGGCGTCGTTCAAGCGGTTGATAAAGTCCGCCAACCGCTGCTCGAAATACGCTTTGTCGTTCGGTCTGAATTGCGACAGCTTCGCGACGATCTCGCGCGCAATGACTTTGCCGTTCTCGGGATCGAGCCAGTAGTGCGGGTTGCCGAGTGGATGGACGTCGCCCATCGCCCGGGTGATTTGACCCTGTGGGATCTCGAGAATCTGCGCCTGCGCGGACGCATCGACGTATCCTTCGGCGCCCGGCTGAATCTTGCCGTTCCGGCTCTGCTGGACGAGCGGCGGCAGCCAGCCGATTTCCAGCTCGCGGCCGACGGCCACGAGCACATCGGCTTTCTGCAGCTTCAAGATAAAGCTGGGCTTCGCTTCGACGAAATGTGGATCCTGATATCCCTTCGCAATGGATTCGACGGTGATGCGATCCCCGCCGACCTCGCGCGCGATCGACGCGAGATCCTCGGTCGCGGTCATGACGTTCAACTTCCCTTGCGCGAACACGGACGGCGCCAACAGCGCGAGCACGACCGCCGCGGCAAACATTTTCATCTTCATAGAATCCTCAGACTAACGACTAACGACCAACGACCAACGACCAACGACTAAAAAGGATGCGCCCCGTGCGCGCCGATCGAGAACTGGAACTGGAACAACAACTCGTTAGCCGTCGAGCCGATCGCGTAGTTCGTCCGGCGGTACTGCCCGCGCACCTGGCTGAATTCACTCGGCCAGTACGTGAGGGTGATCGAACCGCCCGTATCCAACAGCGACGTAGCGTCTGCGTGGTTCGACCGATCGTAGCGGACGCCGGCAAACCAGCGCCGCGCGAATTGATAGTCGCCCGACAGATAGCCGCCCATCCCGCTCTGTAGACCGTCGAACTGATCGCGGCGGCTCCAGATCCATTCCGTGCGGCCGATGAACGAGTGATAGATCGACCGCCGCAACGGCCGCCACCGGAGCGTGGCATCGAGGCCGTAGAGCCTCGTCGCGAATCGCCCCACATCGGCGCCGTCCACGATCCCGGACGCGTTGTGTCCGCGCGAGTACGACAGGCCGAGATCAAGATTGGTCGACTCCGAGAGATCCTGATAGCCGCGCAGGTGCCCGACGTAACTCAGGTCGCCCCGCTCGCTCGACTTGAACAGCGCGTCGCCCGAGTCGCCGCGAAACACTTGACCGGTCGCTTCAAGGAACAACCACGGATTCGGTATCAGCCTCGCGACCGAGATCCCGGCATCGTCGATGCCGTCTTCCCCGCCCACGAGGTTCTGGATTACAAGCGGACGATCGGTCCACGGCAGCACGTGATTGTGCAGCGTGTTCACCTTGCCGAACGCGGCGCGCATTTTGCCGACTTTCGTCAGCAGCCCGCCCGGCAGCTCCGTCAGCGTCAGGAACCCTTCCTCCAGGTTGACGCCTTGCTCACCGAACGAGATGAAGAAGTCCGCGCGCGCGTATGGATCGACGACCGCTTGAAACGCCGCTTCCGATTCGTGCATCTCGAGCTCTGGGTTTCCGCCGATCGCGTTGCGGCCCGCGGCGCCAAGAAAATCGCCGATCACCGCTATGTCCGGGTTGAACACCTTCGAGCCGGCCACCGCCGCTCCGTACACGGGCAACGCACCGGTCGGACCGCCGGCGCCGGCCGCGCCTTCCGGGACGGCGACCGTCGCCGGTTGGCCCGGCGGCGTCTGCACGGGGGCGGGCACGGCTACGCCTTCCGCCGCCGCCAATTTCGCTTCGAGCGCCGAGAGTCGCTCGCCGTATTGCTGTTTCAACGCATCGAAGTCCCTTCGAAGCTGATCGATTTCCTGGCGGAGCGTTTGCGCCGTGTCCTGCGCGAGCGCGCCCGATGGACTCAACAGCGTGCCCGCCACGATCGATGCGCACACAAGTCGCATGGGTCGCATGGTCCTCCTCCGTCTGCACGTCCGTGCGGACGCGCCCTACTACTGCGGTCGAAAAGGAGTGGCTACGCGGCGGGGGGAGGCGAGCGCCCGGTCGAGCGAACGGCGAGGAGAAGCGTCCTGGGAAGGCACGCGGTTCCGACGATCTGACCGGCGTCGGCGAGATGACAGGCGCCGACGATCGTCGTCGTGTTCGGATCCGAGCCGACGACGCTCGACGTGCAGGACGTGCAGTGCCGCGGCGTCTTGAGCTCGCACAGCAGATCGTGATGCTCGAAAGGCGCCGTGATCAGGAAAACGGCGTACAGCGCCACACCGACGAAGGCGAACGCCCCCGGGCGCCGATCGCGGATGCGGCTACGCATTTCGCTAATGATGATATGCCCACGCGCCCGAAAGGAACAACTTTGTGTATCCTAGCGAGAGCCCCATGGCGGAGACACTTTTTCACAAAGTTTGGAACGCGCACGCCGTGCGCACGCTGCCGAGCGGCCAGACGCAGTTGTTCGTGGGCCTGCATCTGGTGCACGAAGTGACGAGCCCGCAGGCGTTCGACATGCTCCGCCAGCACGGGTGGCGCGTGGCCTTTCCCGAACGGACGTTCGCGACCGTCGATCACATCGTGCCGACGAGCTCGCAGCGACGACCCTTCCTCGACGTGATGGCCGAGGAGATGACCGCGGCGCTCGAGACGAACTGTCGGGAGCACGGCATCGCGCTCTGGGCGCTCGACGACGGCCGGCAGGGCATCGTCCATGTCATCGCGCCCGAGCTGGGACTCACCCAGCCGGGCATGACGATCGCGTGCGGCGACAGCCACACATCCACCCACGGCGCGCTCGCCTTCGGCATCGGCACGTCGCAGGTGCGCGACGTCCTCGCGTCTCAGTGCCTCGCCCTCGATCCGCTGAAGGTGCGGCGCATCGACGTCAACGGCTCGCTCAATCCCGGCGTGTACGCCAAGGACGTCATCCTGACGATCATTCGCCGGCTCGGCGTCCAGGGCGGCGTCGGCTTCGCCTACGAGTACGGCGGGAGCACCATCGAGCGCATGAGTGTCGACGAGCGGATGACGGTCTGCAACATGTCGATCGAAGGGGGGGCGCGCGCCGGGTACGTCAACCCGGACGAGATAACGATCGCGTTTCTGCGCGGCCGGCCGTTCGCGCCCGCCGGCGACGCGTTCGACCGCGCGGCGGCGTGGTGGCGGCGGCTCGCGTCCGACAAGAACGCGACGTACGACGATCGCGTGACGCTCGATGCCGGATCGATCGAGCCGACCGTGACGTGGGGCATCAATCCCGGGCAATCGGTCAGCGTCAGCGAGAAGATCGCCGGCGATCCGAACGACGAAGCGTTCGCGTTCATGGGCTTCACGCCCGGCGCGCGCGTGGCCGGCACGAAGATCGACGTCGCGTTCATCGGATCCTGTACCAACGGTCGCTTGTCGGACCTCGAGGAGGCCGCGCGGCTCGTGCGCGGTCATCGTGTGGCGCCGCACGTCAAAGCCCTCGTGGTGCCCGGGTCGCAGGCGGTGCGACGCGCCGCGGAAGCGCGCGGCTTGCACGAGATCTTCACGCAGGCGGGGTTCGAGTGGCGGGGCGCCGGCTGCTCGATGTGCCTGGCGATGAATCCGGATCGGCTCGAAGGCCGTCAGATCTGCGCCTCGTCTTCGAATAGGAACTTCAAGGGCCGGCAAGGCAGCCCGACCGGACGCACGCTGCTGATGAGTCCGGCCATGGTGGCCGCCGCGGCCATTGCCGGCGAAGTGGTCGACGTGCGGAAGATGCTCGAGGGCTTTCTGAAGGTGGTGTCGTTCGAAGGACTCGAGCGCCACGTTTTCGAAGACGATCGCGCGGCCGACGCGAGTCACCCGTTCAACAATCCCCGCTACGCCGGTGCGTCGATCTTGATCGTCAACAGAAACTTCGGCTGCGGGTCCTCGCGCGAGCACGCGCCGCAGGGACTGGCGCGGTTCGGCATCCGCGCGATCGTCGGCGAATCGTTCTCGGAGATCTTTCAGGGCAACGCCACGATGATGGGGGTGCCATGCTTCAACGCGGACGCGGAGTCCGTGTCGCGCCTGCAATCGGCCGTCGAGTCCGCGCCCGAGATCACGATCGCCGCCGACGTGTCGTCGGGCGTCATCACCGCCGGGTCGCTGCGCGTCGGCGCGAGCCTCCCCGCGGCGATCCGCGACGGTTTCCTCTCGGGTCAGTGGAATCCGACCGCGATGCTGCTGGATCAATTCGATCAGGTGCGCGCGGTGGCGGTCCGACTCCCCTACGTCAGCGGATTCTGAATTAGCCGACGGCTCGATTCTTCTCCTGGGCAACGGAAAGAAATGCGTCGGCGGCGTGTGACCGGTGCGCGCGACGGCAGACGAGCATCACCTGACGTTTGCGCGACACGCCGGCCACGGGCACGGCGACCAGCCGCCCGCTGGCGATCTCGGTAATCGCGCAGCGCCGCGGCAACAGCGCCACGCCCAGCTTCAACTCGACCGCGCGCTTGATCCCGTCCAGACTCGGCAGCGAGATGACCATCCGCAGCGGGATGTGATGCTCTTCGAACAGGCGGAGCACGCGTTCGCGCGCGGGTGACGGATCGTTGTGCGCGACGACGGCTTCGTGCGCGATGTCCTCCATCGCCACCTGCCGCCGCTTCGCGAGCGCGTGCGACGGCGGCACGAGCAGCACGAGCTCGTCGCTGCCGACCGGCACTTCGAGCAAGCCTTCCTCCGCGGGATGAAACGTGAGCGCGCCGAAGTCGAGACTGCCCTGCTGCACTTCCACGGCGATCTGCCGCGCGGGCACGCGACGGACGTCGATCGCGATGTCGGGAAAGCGCTGGCGGAACTGGACGATCAGCGGCAGCAGCGTGTGCACGGCGTCCTCGTTGGCGCCGATCAGCACGCGACCGCGCCGGAGGTCGCGCAGGTCGCGCACGGCCGATTCGGTTTCTTCCGCGAGCCGGACGAGCCGCTGCCCGTAGTTGTGCAGCATGCGGCCCGCCTCGGTCAGCGTGCCGTTCTTCGACGACCGATCGAAAAGCTGCTCGCCGAGATCCACTTCGAGGCGGCGCACCGCCTGGCTCACGGCGGGCTGCGTGCGGTGCACCTTGGCGGCGGCCCGCGAAAAACTGCGCTCGTGCGCCACGGCGAGAAAGACTTTCAGCGCGCTCAAATCCATCGTCGACGTCCGTTGCCGTCGCCGGGCAGTCTATAACAAGTGATTATTCTTCGTTAATAATTATCACTTTGACTTCTACCGGCCCGGCGGGTACAACAGTCGCATGAGCACTCCGGCACGCATCACGGTGTTCGACACGACGTTGCGCGACGGCGAGCAGGCGCCCGGCTTCTCCATGGACGTGCCCGCCAAGCTGGCCGTGGCCCGCGCGCTCGACGCGCTCGGCGTGGACGTGCTCGAGGCGGGCTTCCCGATCGCGTCCCCGGCCGACGCCGAGGCCGTGCGGCAGATCGCCGTGGAAGTGCGTCGCCCCGTGATCGCCGCGCTGGCTCGGACGCGGCGACAGGACATCGAAGACGCCGCCCGGTCGCTGGAACCCGCCGCCCGCTCGCGTATTCACACGTTTCTCGCCACCTCCGATCTCCATCTTCAGGCGAAGCTGCGGATGTCGCGCGAGGAGTGCCTCGCGTCCGCCGTGGACGCGGTGAAACTCGCCCGCCAATTCACAGACGATGTGGAGTTTTCGGCCGAAGATGCGACACGCAGCGATCGCGACTTCCTGTGCCGCGTGATCGAAGCCGTGATTCGCGTCGGGTGTACGACCGTCAATCTGCCGGACACCGTCGGGTACGCGATGCCGGACGAGCATCGTGATTTCTTCGCGGCGATCATCGGGCGCGTGCCGAACGCGGAGAAAGCCGTGTTCAGCGCCCACTGTCACAACGACCTCGGGCTCGCCGTCGCCAACAGCCTCGCGGCGATTCAAGGCGGCGTGCGCCAGGTCGAGTGCTCGGTCAACGGCATCGGCGAGCGCGCGGGCAACGCGTCGCTCGAGGAATTCGTGATGGCGCTGCGCGTGCGGCCGGACCGGCTCCCGTACGACACCGGCATCACCTCGCCGGCGCTCTTCGCCGCGAGTCAGCTTCTCTCAGAGGTGACCAGCGAGCCCGTGCAGGCCAACAAGGCGATCGTCGGGCGCAATGCGTTCGCGCACGAGGCCGGCATCCACCAGGACGGCGTCCTGAAGGACGTGCGGACCTACGAAATCATGCGGCCGGAAGACGTCGGCCAGTCCGTGTCGTCGCGGCTCGTGCTGGGCCGCCACTCGGGCCGTCACGCGGTGCAGGCGCGCTGCGAGGCGCTCGGCTTCACGCTCACGCCCGATGAAGTCGATCAGGTGTACCGCGCGGTCATCTCGCTCGGCGAGCACCGCAAGGCGATCGCCGACAACGATCTGCGCCGCATCGTCGAACGCGTGCGCACGCCCGCGACGGCCAACGGCGGGTCGCCCACGCCGCACCCGGAAGCTGTGGGGTACGGACACGGCGTGTAGAATCTCTGCATGATCCCGCTTCGGGACGTCATTCCGTCCCGGACGACGCCCTACATCACGATCACGATCATCGTCATCAACGCGATGGCGTGGCTCTTCGAGGTGGCATTGCCCCGCGAAGTGCTCCCGGACTTCCTGCAGGTCTACGGCGTCGTGCCGGCGAATCTGAATCCGTCGACGCTGGTCACGTCGATGTTCCTGCACGGCAGCTGGTCGCACGTGATCGGCAACATGTGGTACTTGTGGATCTTCGGCGACAACGTCGAGGATCGCGTCGGGCACGGCCGCTTCGTCGTCTTCTATCTGCTGTGCGGCATCGCCGCCGCCCTCGGCCAAGTCGCGATCGATCCGGCGTCGACGCTGCCCACCATCGGCGCGAGCGGCGCCATCGCGGGCGTGATGGGCGCCTACTTCGTGCTCTATCCGCAGTCGCGCGTGCTGACGCTGGTCATCTGGATCTTCATCCAGGTCGTCGAAATCCCCGCCATCGTCCTGTTGGGCTTCTGGTTCCTGATGCAGCTCGTCAGCGCGGGCGAGATCGCCGCGACGGCGAGCACCCGCGGCAGCGGCGGCGTCGCGTTCGCGGCGCACGTCGCCGGATTCCTCGTCGGCGCGGGCGGCGTGTTCGTCTTCAAGAGACGCCAGCGCGTCGACCAGTGGTGGGCGTGAAGAAGGGCTGAGCGCGAAGGGCTAAGGGCTGAGGATCTTCAGCTTCGGGAAGTACGTTCGATACCGTCGCGGGTCGCGCGTGAGCAAGGTCATGCCGACGACCGCCGCGTGCGCGCCGATGAAGAAGTCCGGCAGCGGTGACCGTCGCGCGCCGCCGCGCCGCCGATAGGTCTCGAAGCACTTGCCGGCCAGAAACGCCGCTTCCCATGGCAGAGACACCCGGATGAAAAAGCCGGCCGGGAGCACTTCATCGAGGTCGTCCATGCGCTCGTAGCGCACCGAAACTTCCGCGTAGATCACCGGATTGATCACGAGGGTCCCGCCATCGGCGGCCTGCTTGATCATCGAAGACGACCAATCACACCACTCGTCGTCTTCGGTCAGGAAGTCAAACAGCACGTTGCTGTCGACGAGGGTCGCCGCCATCTAATCGTCGCCACGCGTCAGCGCCATCAGTTGGTCTGTCGTCATGCCGGGCTTCGGCTTCGGTCCACGACGCATGATTTCCAGCAGCCGCTCACCGCGACTCTTGGTGCCTTTCTTCTTCCGAATCCGAACGCTGTCGCCGACGACGTCGAACTCGACCTCGCTGTGAGGCAACAGGCCCAGCTGATGACGGATGTCGAGCGGGATCGTGACCTGTCCCTTGGTGGTAATCCGCATGGTAAGACTCCTACCGGTAATACTCCTACCTTGGCGGCACCGCGTCAAGGTAGCGGACGCGGGCGAGGTCGCTACGACTTCGATCGGATTTGTGCCGACACGCGGGAGATTTCGACGAGCAGCTTCTCGAGCTCGGCCGCGTACCGATCCGGCGGCATCGATTCCTTCCGCGCCTTCAATTCCTCGAGCTGCAGTTCGAGATCGGCGCGACGCTTGATCAGACCGGCCAGCGCGCTGTCGCTCGGCAGCGCGACGGGGGCTTCGGGCTCGAGGTACGTGACGCGCGCGACCGCGCCGTCGACGCCCGGGTTCTGCGCTTCGCGCCCGATGCCCGCCCCCGTGTCGTCGAGGAGCGGACGCTCGGTCGGCAGCTGCCCTTTCTGCTCGAACCACTGGCGGACGCCGGCGCTCGCGTAACTGAAGGCCTCCCAGATGGAGACGCGGCCGTTTTTGTCGAGATCGGCGGCCGGATCGTCGAACGCCTTCACGAAGAACTCCGGAAAGACGGTCTCGTACTGCTGCGCGGCATTGTCGGTGGCCGTCAGCACGATGCGACCGCGTCCGGCGAGCGTGGGAAGAAACGGAAAACTCGCGCTCGTCGTGTTGATGAACACGAGACGCCCGGGCAGCGGCCGCAGCAGGTCCGCCCATTCGGTGGCGCTGAGGTCGGGGCCGACCAGGTTGAACTTGGCCTCGTCGCCGTCGAGCGACGTGCCGTGGCCGACGAGCAGAACCAGCAGCTGATCGTCCTTGGTCATTCGCTGCCGCAGATCGCCGAACACCCGCCGGACGTTCTCGCGCGTCGCCTTCTGCACGCCCTGACTCTCCGTGTCGGCGAGGACCATCAGCCGATCGCCCGCATAACCGAACTTCTCGCGCAGCGTGGCCGTGAACGCCGCGCGCCACTTTTGGTACTTTTGCGCGTACACGTCGCCACCCGATGCGCCCGTGATGACGAGTGCGTACCGCTCACCCGCCTGTGCGGCGCTCGCGTGGATCACGCAGCAACTCACGAGCGCAAGAATCCATAGCACCCCAGCTGCCCCAGCTGCCCCACCTGCCCTTCCCCTCACCGCAGCCCCCAGCGCCGTCTCAGGATCCACTCCGCCGACAGAAGCACCACGATCAGCGTGAACGCCCACGGGTCGTGCCAGAGATCGCGCCGCTCCGGCGCCGCGTTTTGCGGCGCGGTCGACCGCAGCCACGATGGCACGCGTGAGGCGTCGCCGGCGCGCGCATAGCGGCCGCCCGAATCGCGCGCGAGGCGGCGCAAGAAGCCTTCGTTGAGGCGCGGATCGGCGAACTCCCGATCGGCGCCGCCCACGTACATCCAGCGATCGGCGCTGCCGAGCGACGTCCGATTCCGTCGCGCCTCTGCGTGCACGCGATAGAGGCCCGGTTGCTCAGGTCGTAGTGCCGCGGTGTAGTGTCCCCCGGTCAAGTTCGCGTGCCGGAATTTGATCGCCTGCGTCTCGCCGCCGGGCGCGGTGACCGTCGCCTCGATCTCCGCGTCAGGCACCGCCGCGAACGTCGCATCTCTCACGTCAACGTCGACGGCGAGACCCTCGCCCGGCTCGGGCGCCTCGGGAACGGCGATGGACACGGGATCCGGCGCGTTGGACGCGAGCCAGCGCGCGGCCTGCCGCCAGAAAAACTCGTACGTGCGATCCGAGGACGCGACCATCATCTTCCAGCGCCACGACGCTTCGCCGGCAAAGATCATCGACCGGCCTTGTCCGTAGCGTTGAACGGCGACGACGGGCAAGAATCCTTCTCCCGGCGCGGCGGTCAGCGCGAGCACGGTCGTCCCCGGCCGCGGAGCCCCGAGCGGCGCGCTTGCGGCCAGCGGCGGCAGCGCGGCCCAGCGCTTTCGCGTCTCATCCACCGAGACGCCGACGCGCATGATCGGATGCGTCTCGCCCTCCGGCGTCATCGTCAGCTTGTTGTGCGGCGCGAGATCCCCGGCGCCGAGCGACGCGCGCATCACGCCGCCGCGTCTATCGGTCAGCTCGACGGGCAGCACGTCCTCGAGCGGCGTCCCGGCAAGCCCGCCCTTCGCAAACGATCGTCCGCCGAGGACGAGCAAGCCGCCCCCGCGCTCAGAGACGAAGTCGGCCACCATCGCGAGCTGGCCGCGCGTGAAGAAGTCGCCCTCGACGTTGGCCACGATCACCGCGTCGTAGACGTACAGCTCTTCGCGCCGTAGCGGCACGCCGCTCGTGAGCGTCGCCGCTCGACCGGCGCCCGCCTGTACGAAGAACGTGTCCTGGCCGTCG
>JACPZV010000216.1 GCA_016195295.1 Acidobacteriota bacterium | reverse complement strand
GGGACGCAATGAAGACAGGCACCAAGCTGGATAAGCTGACCCTCCGCGACGTCAAGGTCACCGGCAAGCGGGTGCTGGTACGGGTCGACTTCAACGTCACGCTCGACAAGGCGGGCAAGATCGTCGACGCCTTCCGCATCAAAGAAGTGCTCCCGACGATCAGGTATCTACACAAGCATCGCGCGAAGGTGATTCTCTGCTCTCACTTCGGACGACCGGAGAAGCCCGAGGACTTCAAGCGGTTCAGCATGGGGCGCGTCGGCCGGGAGCTCAGCACACTTCTGGGCTCGACCGTGCCGGTGGCATCGGACTGCATCGGGCCTGAGGTGGAGGCGCGTGTCGGGCGGCTCCGCGAGGGCGAGATCCTTCTGCTCGAAAATCTGAGGTTCCATCCCGAGGAAGAACGGAACGATCTGGAGTTTGCGAAGCGTCTCGCCAGTCTCGGGGAGATCTTCGTGAACGACGCCTTCGCGACGGCTCACCGCAGCCACGCGTCGGTGGTCACCGTCCCCGGCCTCATGCGTGTGGCGGTGGCGGGACTGCTGATGCAAAAGGAAATCGGGTACCTCAAGCGGTTGGCGTCCCGGCCGAAGCGGCCCTACGGCGCCGTCTTCGGAGGAGCGAAGATCAGCGACAAGATTCGCATCCTTCGCCATTTCCTGACGATCGCCGATGTGATCGTCGTGGGCGGCGCCATGGCCAACACGCTCCTGAAGGCTCAAGGGCTGAACGTGGGCAAATCGCTCGTCCAGGATGATTGGCTTCACGAGGCTTCCCTGGTTCTCAAAGAGGCGCGGAAGGTCACGCTGCTCCTGCCGAGTGACGTCAGCGTCGTCAGGGGACCTGACGACGACGGGCCGGACCGGATCGTGAGCATCGACCGGGTCGAGGATGACGACCGGATCCTCGACATCGGGCCAGACACCGTCAAGAGGTTTGCGCGCGCGCTTCGCGGGTGCAAGACCATCATCTGGAATGGCCCGATGGGCAAGTTCGAAGTGAAGAGATTCGAGGAAGGGTCACGCCTGCTCGCGGAGGAGATCGGGAAGATCAAGGCGCTTTCGGTCGCCGGCGGCGGCGACACGAGCGCCCTCCATCGGGTCCCGGACTTGATCGAGAACTTCGACTACGTGTCCACCGGCGGCGCGGCCTTCCTCGAATTTCTGGAGGGACATGAGATGCCGGGTATCGAAGCCCTGTCCTCGCGCCCTCGTCGCCGACCAGCGCGAACGAAGTCGGCAAGGAAGACCGCCCCACGCGTCGCTCGACGTTGACAGTTGACTAGCGTTCGCCACGGCGCCGAAAGCATCAACGAGCTTCGGTCAGGCACTGAGAGATGAAGGCTTACGATCGGGGTGCAGTTGTAGCTGCTTTTGAAGTAATCGTCGGAGGAAGGAACTTTGTCACCTTTGACGAACTCGTCGATACCCTCGGCGTCGACCGGGACGCTTTGATTTCCCTGAAAGTTGATTTCCAAAATGCGTTGAGGAGGGAGCACCCTCACCTGAATGTCACCTCGCGTATCGATCTCGATCCTCCTGGATTTGAAATTCGAGAGTGAGCCGAGAACCCACGCGGAGCGATAGAGCAGCGCTGCGCGGCGCTATAATTGGCGCGCCGCTCAATCCGTCCGCGCCGGCCACACCGGCGCGTGGTAGCCGAGCGGCACGGAGGGGCGGGCAACCTCTACATCGTCAAGGCCTTTTCCGTCGGATGTGCCGGCGCTTCCAGCTCGTAGGTGTTCATGTTGTACGCCAACACCGCATAGCAGGCGATCAGATTCGTGAGCGTCATGGTCCCACGAGGACCGAATCGGGCCGTGGCGGCATCGAATGTCGACCGGCTGACCTTGCGATGCTGGAGAAGCTCGCGGGTGAAGTCCACCACGGTTTGCTCCTCGGGATCGAGGTTGGCCAGCGCGCGCTTCTCGCGAACATCGTCCACGATGTCGTCGCGGACTCCGGCCTACCGGGCCGCGGCGGCGTGAGCGTACCAGATGAAGGCGCAGCCAGCTTCTGCGGCAGGCTGGCCTCGTCGCGGAGGTAGATCCGCAGGGCTTCCAGTCGTTGCGCCATCTCGGGCATGTGCAGGAGGAGCGAGTACGGGCCGATGTTGGGCCAATTCGCTCGGCTCAGCATGAAGGCGTCATACGCGGGCTGTTCTTTCTCGACGATCTGATCTCTGGTGACGAGCGGTATGCGGGCCATGGAACCTCCTGGGGGAGTTGACCGGGTCGCGATTATGAAATGACCCGGAGGCGGCTTCAAGGTCGAACACCGAGCCGCAGATGGACTAAAGTTAGTCCACCATGAAAACAGTCAATGTGCACGAGGCGAAGACGCATTTCTCGCGGCTGTTGGACCGGGCGCAGGAGGGCCAGGAGTTCGTGATTGCGAAGGCCGGCAGGCCGGTGGCCCGGCTCGGGCCGCTCGCACGGAGGGGAAAGAAGCGCCGGCTGGGCCTGCTCGACGGCAAGTTCAGGGTCCCCGACGACTTCAACGAACCGCTGCCGGACACGGTAATCGCCGCCTTCGAAGGTCAGCGGCGGTGAGGGTTCTGGTCGATACGCACCTGCTGCTTTGCGCAGTGGCAAGCTCGCGGCGGCTGCCGAAGGGGGCGCGGTCCCTCATCCTCGATGCGGCGAACGAGGTGTTCTACAGCGCCGCAAGCGTATGGGAAGTCGCCATCAAGAGCGCGCTGCGGCGCAGAGACTTCAAGGCCGACCCGACAGTGCTCGTGCGCGCCCTGGCGCGGAGCGGGTTTTCCGAGTTGCCCGTGACGGCGGCGCATGCGGCAGGCGTCGCCGGGTTGCCGGCGATTCACCGCGATCCGTTCGATCGGCTGCTGGTGGCGCAGTCGCTTGCCGAGCCGATGACGCTGCTCACGAATGACGCGGTACTGGTGGGCTACGGTCCGTTCGTGAAGCTCGTGTAGCCGGCCCGCCTTGTTCAGGACGGCAGAATCACGGCCTTGCCCGTCGTCTGCGTGTCGAAGAGCCTGTAGGCGTCCTCCGCCTGTTCGAGCTTCCATCGGCGCGTGAAGAGCTTCTCGACGTCCACCTTCTGGTCGGCGACGAACTCGGCGCATTCCGCTTGGCCTTGCTTCGAGAACGTCCAGGAGCCGATCAGCGTTACCTGCCGGCGCAAGAGATCCGGACTGACGTCCAGCGTCACCTGGCCGCGCTCACCGACGAAGCAGGCCGTGCCCCACGAGCGCACCGAGCGCACCGCGGCCGCGCGCGCGTCCGGCGCCGAGGAGGCGTCGAGCGTCTTGTGCGCGCCCTCACCGTGCGTCAGGTCGCGGATTGCCGAGACCATGTCGTTCGATGTGGCGTCAATCACTTCGTGAGCACCGAACGCCTGGGCGAGCCGGCAACGCTCGGGCGAGATGTCGATGGCGATGACACGTGCGCCCATGGCGACGGCAAACTGCGTCGCCGACAAGCCCACCGGGCCCTGGCCGAAGATGGCGATCGTTTCGCCGCCCTGCAAGTTGATCCGCCTCAATGCGCCCCACGCCGTGCCGGTCCCGCACGAGATCGCCGCGCCCGTCACGAAGGAGAGCGAATCCGGCAGCGGGACCAGCGTCGAGACCGGCACCTTCATGTACCTGGCGTGTCCGCCGTGACCGCCCGAGCCATAGACCACCGTTCCCTCGAGGCACATCTGCGTCCAGCCGGCGCTGCAGTGCTTGCAGTTGCCGCAGCCGTCGTAGTGGTGGTCCATCACGCGCTGGCCGACCGTGGCCTCCTTGTCGGTGACGCCGGAACCCACCGCGGCGACGACGCCACAGGGCTCGTGGCCGGCGATCACACCCGCCTGCCGTCTGATGCCGCCGGTCACGGCCCCGGCTGGCTGGGCTGGGGCGCGATAGTTGTGCAGGTCGCTGCCGCACATGCCCGATGCCTTGATCTCGAGGATTACGTCTCTTGGGCCGGGGGTCGGATCGGGGAACTCTCTGAGCTCCAGCTTGCGATCTCCGAGAAAGACGACGCCGTTCATGGGTTCCTCCGGAAGACGATCAGCAGCCGGCCTCGAGTCCCGCCGGCGGCCATCTTGCGCTGCGCGTCGGCCGCCCGCTCGGGCGGAAACGTCTCCGCCACGCGCAGCGTGAGCCGGCCTTCGGCGACCAGATGACCCAGCCGATCGAGCGCTTCGTGGTTGTGCACGTACGACGTCACCCGCACCGGCTCGATCGTGATACCTCGTTCAGATGGACCGGCGAAGCCGCGCACGGTGGCCAGCTTTCCGCCATCCCGGATGGCGGGCAGGACGACGGCGTCGAGCACCGCCGCATCGATCAGTCCATCAACGCCCCCGGGAGCCGCGTCGTAGACGCCGCGGATTGCCGCCTCGCCGCTGGGCACGAACGTTTCTGCGCCGAAGCGCCTCACCAGCGCTTCGTCCTGCGGCCGCGCCACGGCGATCACGCGCAGTCCGTCGCTGACGCCGAGCTCGACCGCGTAGCCGCCGACCGC